>PWNW01000130.1 GCA_003557605.1 Spirochaetaceae bacterium | reverse complement strand
TGAGCACTTTACGAAAAAGCGGCACTGTTTAAAAAAATATTGTTCCCCCAGTTACCGAATCCTTGAGAACATCCAATGGTATTGAGTGCCCTGGAAGCACTTTCACCAAGATTTCCGGAGCAGGCAGTCCCTATACATCGCTAATGTGACGCTAAAACTTTTGGTTTCAAGCTTATGCCGATAACGACTTTTTTGGGCAAGAGACAACACAGGCCTCGCACTTGATGCAGTCGCTATGGGAAACCTCACCTGTGTCCTTATAGTAATTCGCACGTATATCCATGGGACATACCCGGTAGCATTTGCTGCAGTCAACACATGTCTGGGCATCAATAGCAATCGGATCCTTTCCTCCTCCGATCCAGTTCGTCATTGTGCCCATGGGACAGAATCGGCACCAGACCCTTGAATCATAATAGAGTCCCAGCAGCACCCCGATGACTACAGTCATCATGATCATCTGCACCATGCTTGACCCAAGCAGGTAGATATCTCCTCCGCTCCGGTATACCCTGAATCCCATCATGCCCATCAAAAACAGCACCCAGAGCACTCTGAACCAGACTGCACCAAATATTTCGGGTACCGCTTTGTTCCTGCTGAGCTTTCTGAGATATGTATCGAAAAACGCTCCCCGAGGGCAGAGTTTTCCGCAGAAATATCGTCCCTTGAACAAGCTTATACCGACTGCAAGGGCCATGCATCCGAACATGATGACCCCAAGCAAGGGGAAAAACTGTCCTCCAATAATAATGACAAAGGGCAGTATGCCCAGAACATACTTGTAGGTGCTTGGTTTCAATGTTTTGCTGGTTCGTGCCATATGCCTTTTAGTCTCCTGCTATGTTGTAGTTTTCATCTCTTAACTCAGCCACGCCATCTGCCGCTGCTTCAGTTCTATCATTACCTCTTTCATTAAGGAGCATATCTCCATAATCTTTGGATGGGCTATGCTGTAGTACATATGGGCACCATCTCTTCTTGCAGTAACCGCACCCCGCTCACGCATCATAGCCAAATGCTGTGATATATTCGGTACGTGGACCTGCATGGCACTTGCCAGTTCTTCAACGCACATCTCCTGTTCTCCAAGAAGAACAAGTATTTCCAGTCTTTTTTCATGGGCCATGAATTTGCAAAAATCCGCCTGCATCCTGCAGAGCTGCTTGCGGTCAGTCATATCATCTGCATCCTTTCGTATTTTCGATATTGCGCAAATGATATTATAATTGTCTTTCTTCGTCAACCAGTTCTGTTAAAAATGCAAGTGATGCTGCCCATGTACCAGATGAAATCATCCAGACGCTTGGGGCAGCGTGGATGACCAGTCAGCATTATCAAGAATGGACTCCTGACTATGCAGCTTTCTTAAGAATAAAAGCGCTTGAGGGGTTAAAAAATTGATCATCAATGCCTGGGCAGCTGATCCAAGGGCGGAACATAGCCGTCAGGAAGGGGCGTTTTATACTCATTCCCAGCAGTCCGCTTCCTCCAATCTTCCTTGGCTTCTTCAAGCAGCTTGCTGTCAGAAAGTATTCTCAGCCCGCCTTCAGCAAGCACCTTTGCAGCAAACTTCATGCCCTTATGACCAATGCTCATCCCTGAACATGCAGCAAACTGCCAAGAATGACCTGGCTGTCCAATAACTGCTGTTGCTGCGGTAAACCTTCCTGTGGGAACCACCCAGCTTACATCACCCACATCGGTGGATCCAGCCCCGAATGTCTCCTCTTCAGTAAAGGGCATAACTCCTTCATGAAGCAGCTGCTGATGCACCTCAGCAGGAGCCTTTCGGGCTTTGATAACAGTTTCACGCTGGTCGGGACCAAAACTCTCTGCAACAATCCGGGCAAACTCCTTTTCCTCGGAGGTCCATTGGGGTCCTCCGATCTCTTCCATAACCTGATGGATCATTCTGGTCAGCGGGAGATTCGGCAGCAGGGAATAGCATCCTGCAAGAAAACGCTCCTCAAAGGATGTCTCGGTCATCAAAGCTGCACCGGCAGCGATGTTTCTCAGTCTACCATGTATCTCCTCAACCGTCTGACGTTCAGGGGCCCGGACATAATACCAGACCTCCGCGTTGGCGGGGACTACATTAGGCTCTCCCCCTCCATCGGTTATGACATAGTGAATTCGTGCTTTTTGCGGAATATGTTCCCGAAGATAGTTTGCTCCCACATTCATCAGTTCAACCGCATCCAGTGCAGAACGGCCGTTTTCGGGATCTGAAGCAGCATGTGAAGTACGGCCGGTAAATGCAAATTTTACTGAATTAACCGCATTGGACCAGTGGAGACGGACATCATTGAACACGTTAGGATGCCAGTCAAGCACCGCATCAACGTCATCAAACAGTCCTTCCTTGACCATTGCAACCTTTCCAATCAAAGTCTCTTCTGCCGGACATCCGTAGTACCGAACGGTACCTGAGATATTCTGCTGCTTCATGACTTCCTGAACCGCACAGGCTGCACCCAAAGCTGACGTCGCAAGGAGATTGTGCCCGCACCCATGGCCTGGAGCTCCGGTATGAACCGGCTCTCTTCGGGGTGATGGTTTTTGTGAAAGACCCGGCAGAGCATCCAGCTCGCCTAGAAACCCGATAACAGGACTGCCGGAACCCCATGATGCGGTAAACGCACTGGGCATTCCTGCCATCCCGGACTCCACATGAAATCCTCGGTTTCTCAGGTACTCCGTAAGCAGCTCTGCGGAGCGCATCTCCTGCAGCCCCACTTCTGCGAGTTCCCACATTTTATCGCTCACTTCCTCCAGCTCATGTGCATGTGCTTCAATCCAGTCAATAGCCCCTGTGTTGAGTGCCATGGAATACCTCCTGCTGTTCTTTGAAGACGGGATGAATGATCTTCTTGTATGGTAGTAGCAAAGATCTCAACTGTCAATCAGAACTGCGGAACAAGGTTTATTCTAGTTTTTTTAAGAATGACAAGACATATTTATACTTTTTGTTTATATATGTCTTTTTTAAAGCTTTTTGATCAATACACATTCCAGTACACGGCAATCGCTATGCGTGATATCAAATTCACAGCTTCTCAAATATGGCAACTTCCGGCAGCTCCAGAAACTTCCAATTTCCCTCTGCCTTTTTATGACGTGCCCCCAGTTCCAGGTGCAGCATGGCAATACCGCAGTCCAGGCGCTTGCCTTCAAGATGCTTAATCTCACCCTCACCTGCCACAGAAATCATCACTGCATCATCGGTTGCATGAAACATCCACGGCTGACGGTTCATGGCTGATGGTGCAAGCCTGGCAGCCTCAAGCGAACATTGAAGCCAATCAGGTCTTCTTTCCATGCTCAGACCGCGGCACATGGACTCAAGGTCTTTTCGCTTTCTGCTCCCGAGCATCCTGCACAGCAGCCGCTCTCCTAAGCCGTATGAAGCTTTCGCATGTCCCAGGGGTGTAACTGCGCAAATCACCTCCCCCTGTTCCAGCTTCACCAGATCCTTCACTTTTTCCATGCTGAAAAGCCCGGCAACCCAGCAGGTATCTATCCCAGCGTCGGCTGCTTCAAGGATGAAAGCTTCGCCTGCATACCCGGCTTTCTCATACATATGCGCACTATCGGTGTTCCCGATGAATGCGGCAAAACTTCTGGTTCCCTGAATTTTCCCTATCGGCCCGAGTGCTCCAGTAAACACTGATATATCAGAGTTGTCCACCAGTACAATCCGGATACCTTCTGCGGCACTGTTTACGGTGCTGCAGAATTCCTGCATCTGCTGGACTTCCTTCTCTGTCAGCTCTGATGTAAATGATCTTCTGGATTTCCGCTTGTGAACTGCCTCATACCAAGCCTCGCGTAATTCAATCATCATATTCATATCCTCCCTGTTTTTTCCTGTACAGGCGTCTGCGATTCATATCACTGCCCTGAGGGAGTTAAGCTTAGAGGGGGCATACATGCAGGGTGCTCATATACATAGTACATCACAAACAGACAAACCTAAAGGCGGCTGATGAAGAAACCTGCAAGGATTTATGGTGACAAGGCCCAATAAAATAATTTTTCATTGGTAGTTGACACAACAATATATAACTTTTATTATATTACATATGTTAGATATCTAAAGTTATTTAATGTTTATTGAGGAGGAGATCACCATGCCGCCGAAAGTGCAGTTCACCAGGGAGGAGATAATTGATGCAGCCTTTGATGCAGCCAGGGAAACGGGGTTTTCGGGGATCACCGCACGGGAAGTGGCTGACCGCCTGAACTGCTCAGTTGCCCCGATTTACGTGAACTTCTCATCAATGGAGGAACTAGCTGAAGCGGTGCTTCATCGGGTGTTCACGATTTCAGATGAAATGCTGGCAAAGCAGACCGGCCCCCGTATATTCGAAAACATCGGAAGGGCTTCCCTGGAATTTGCCCGGGAGTACCCGGTGATACTCCGGGAGCTGATCATGAATCCAGATATGCACCAAAGTTCCAGGGAGGCACAGTCTGAAGCCCTGGTGGATGCTTTACGTGAGGACCCGGAGCTGGGGAAGCTGAGCAGGTATCAGCGACGACGTCTTTTGGCAAAGATGCAGATATTCCAGACGGGACTTACCATGATGCATGCCAGCGGCTCTCTTCCTTCTTGGATAGATGAACGGGAGGCTGAAAATCTGCTGATGGAAACAGGAAACGAACTGCTGCATGCAGCAGTACAGAATACAGGAGAGTAAGCAATGAAGAGTATGGTTATAGTCGGCGGAGGTGTTGCGGGGCTGACTGCGGGGATTTTTGCCCAGAAGAACGGATTCTCCAGCATCATATTGGAAAAGAACCCCATACCCGGCGGTGAATGCACCGGCTGGGACCGACGGGGATTCCACATCGACGGGTGCATTCATTGGCTTATGGGAACCGATGAAGGATCCCCGCTGAATGAACTGTGGAAGACAGTAGGAGCCTTGGAGAACACAGAGATATTTCACCCGGAGAGCTTCCTATCCTTTGAGCATGAAGCAGGCACGGTTCACTTCTATCGTGATCTTGAGAGACTTCAGTCAAGCTGGACACAGCTGTCTCCTGAAGACGAAGCGGTGATATCAGAGTTCTGCGGAGTGATCAGGCAGCTGCATTCATTTACCATTGATGCGGAGAAACCGGTCAGGATGATGTCAATCCGTGAGAAAATCCGCTATTTCTCCTCCATGAAGGATGCGGGAATGGTGATGAAGCGGTACGGCAAGATCAGCCTCAGGGAATACGCACAGCGGTTCACCCACCCGGCCCTTCGTGCCGCCCTCAGCGAATTCCTTCCCGACGGCTACCGCTCCACATCGGTGATGTTCGCCCTCTCAGCATTCTCAAAACATGCCGCTTCCATGCCCATGGGGGGATCACGGGCGTTCTCCCTGCGGATGGCAGAACGTTACCGCGAACTAGGCGGCACGCTGAAGACCTCCTGCGAAGCTGTCTCACTGGATATCAGCGGTTCGACGGTAAGAAAGGTCAGCTGCTCAGACGGAAGCATCTATGAGGCGGACTATGTCGTCGCCGCATGCGATGTATCCCATATCATCAACAAGCTGCTCGGCGGCAGGTACCGAATCCCTGAGTTTGACAAGCGGTTTGCCGACCCCGATACCTATCCTCTTGCATCTGAAATTCTTATTGCCCTCGGTTACCAGGGTTCTATGGAGAACTATCCAAGGAGCATCTCCTTTGCCGTTGACCCATTTACAGTCAACGGCAAAGATATAGAGCGAATCAAGATTGCCCATTTCCACCATGAACCCGGGTATGCACCGGAGGGCCACGGCGTCATGATTTGCGACATCAACCAGTTCAGCGATGATGTAGATGCATGGTTTGCCCTAGCCAAGGACAAGTCTGCTTACCGAAAGGAGAAACAGCGAATAGCAGACGCGGTGCGCACTGCTGTTGAAACACGTCTGCCTGAACTGAAGGGGAAAATTACGGTTCTTGATACCGCTTCCCCTGTAACCTACCAGCGGTACTGCAATGCATACCGAGGCTCATTCATGGGATTCTGGCCTACCCTCAAGAGGAAGCAGATGGATCATTCTGGGAAGATCAAGGGACTGAAAAATTTCTACATAAGCGGGCAATGGCTCCAGCCCCCGGGAGGGCTTCCCACGGCGGTGATGACAGGAAAATATACGGTGATGGATATCTGCAGGAAGGAGAAGCAGCGGTTTATCAGCTGAGTGAAGATACTGGAGTTGCGGAGCTATGCTGTGAATGGGAGTATTCTTGTATGAAGTGCAGTATATTGAGTTGTTTGAATTAGACAATTAACAATATATAGTTTATATTTGTCTATATGATCCGAAGAACCATGGAATTTGAGCTGATAACCGCAGCTGCAGAGTTCCCTGCGGTTATGATTACCGGACCGAAGGGCGCCGGGAAGACCACGCTGGTGAAGCAGTGCTTTCCCAATCATGCCTATGTGAACCTTGAGCACCCTGCTGCCAGGGCCTTGGCGATGAATGATCCCAAGACCCTGCTTGCCGAACATGCCCCTCCGGTGATAATTGATGAAATTCAATATGCTCTGCAGCTGCTCACCAGCATCCGAGACTTCATTGATCATAACCCTGAGGAGCATTCTCTGTTTATCCTTACTTCCAACGGGACTCCTGGAGACATGGCTGAGACACTGGGGTCCAGGACTGCTCTGTTCACCCTGATGCCCCTGTCGTTTCAGGAACTGCCTGCTGTGGAAGATGGCCCCCATATGATACTCCAGGGATCCATGCCGGAAGTTCACCAGCGGGATATCAGCCCCGTGGAGTTCTGGGGAGATTATTTCCTGACATTCATTGAACGGGACCTCAGAAACTTTCTGACGGTACGAAACCAGCAGGCATTCATGTCCTTCATCACCTGTGCAGCCCAGCGCACTTCAATGGAAATCAACTACCGAGTCATGGCACAGGAAGCAGGCGTCAGTGCAGTTCAGATCAAGAAATGGGTATCAGTACTTCAAGACCTCTGCATCATATTCACCATTCCGCCCTACTATCAGGACTTCGGCAAGCGTCTGA
>PWNW01000178.1 GCA_003557605.1 Spirochaetaceae bacterium | reverse complement strand
TCAGCGGGTTGATATTACTGATAAGCAGTACGAGTCCCGGGACACTCCGGGAGTGCCCGGCACCCTGATGGTCCATGACAATCCCTATTTCTCCATGCGTTACCCTGCTGCGTGGAACATTGAAGTTTCGGAGCATGAGCCCAGCTGGCTCAATCCGGAGGTGCTTTGGACCAGGATTCATTCTCCCCGCCTGAGGCTGCACCTCAATGTACGGGCTTTTGAGGTGACCAGGGGCACCCTGGAGGAGACGATTGCCCGGTACATAGAATCAATGTCAGAGGTGAACCGGGACTTTGAAATTATCGAAGAGGTAATGATCGGCAGCATCCAGCGCCTGCATTTCTCCTGCAAGGACTTCCGGGGTAATTATGAAGAGCAGGTAATATTTTTCACCGGGAACGAGGAGTTTATGATAATGGGCCAGGTGGTTATTACTGAGGAGGAGCATATTGCTGTTGTTGATGAGCTGGCCGCTGGAGTTCTTGTGCACTAGCGGCAGGGAAGGAATTTGTGGAAATTGATTGACACTGCTCTGTGAGCATATATGATGGGTAGTATGAAAGTGCTGCTTATATCCCCAAAGGCTCCTCTCAGCGGGTACAGCAAGCTGTTTCTTCCCTCAGATGAAATGAACCTCGGACTTCTGTGCATAGATGCCTCCTGCCGTGAGCAGGGGCATGAGACCCAAGTTGCCCTGCTTTCAGTGGAGGAGGAGGGAGATGCGGTACGCTCCTTCGGCCCCGATGCTGTGGGAATCACCTCCCTGACCCCGACCTATCCCACGGCGGTGAGGATTGCTCAGGAGGTGAAGAAGGCTGATCCCTCGGTGATCACCGTCTTCGGAGGGCATCATGTCTCTGCCCTGCCCGAGGAGACGGTGAAGCTTCCCTGCGCCGACTACGTGATACGGGGAGAGGGGGAGCTGGCGTTCAATGAGCTGCTTGATCAGATTTCCCGGGGAAATCGGGAGCCTGAGATTGAAGGGGTGTGCTATGAGAAAAACGGCGTCTGCATTAATGGTGAGAGCAAGGCGATCATAGAAGACCTTGATGCGCTTCCCTTCATCGACCAGGATATCCTGGAGAACCAGCGGGTGTTCATTGTCAGCAGCAGGGGGTGTCCCTACCAGTGCGATTTCTGTTCCGTGGGATCCTTTTATGAGCGGCGGTGGAGAAAGCGCAGTGTTGAGAGCATCATCGCTGAGATCAAGGTGAACGAGGAGAAGCGGCGCCGGCAGGGGAAAAAGCTCACCTGGATTGACTTCCGTGACGACAACCTCACGGTTGACAGCGCCAGGCTGCTGGAGCTGTGTGACCGGATTGAACAGGAGCAGTGGGATGTCTCCTGGCACTGCCAGAGCAGGGTGGACACCCTGCTGAAAAATCCCGGGCTGCTGGACCGGATGAAGGAGACCGGATGCTCCTTTGTGGGTTTCGGTCTGGAAAGCGGGGTGCAGGAGATTTTGGACAGCTACCGCAAGGGGATAACCTTTGAGCAGTCCAAGGAGGCTGCGGCACTGCTGACCTCCCGGAAGGTGCTTCATATCTGGTATGCCATGCTCGGTTCCGGGGACCATCTGGACACCCCGGAGATGCTGAAGGAGAACATTGAGCAGATTGCGTCATTCCCCTTCGATCTGCTGCAGATATCACTGCTGACGCCCTTTCCCGGCACGCCGCTGTATGACCGGCTTGTCAAGGAGGACCGGCTGCTGCACCGTGACTGGGAGCGGTATGACGGTCTGCAGTGCGTCTACAAGCCCCAGGGGATTGATCCTGAGGCTATGGAGAAGGCATTCCTCTGGGCATACCGAAGGGTGTTTATTAACTCGGGGCTGGCGCGGATTGTCCATACTATCAAGTGCTCCAGGCCCTTCTGGGGCAACACTATCAGTCCTGTAAGTCTCCTGAAGGTGGCCCGTGATATGATCATCCTCAAACGTGATATGTTCTAGAGATTTTTATGGAACAGTTTTCTGATACCTGCTATAGTGGTGCCCACCACAATTTGGGGGATAGACAATGAATAGTGACTATTTTGCTGAGAACTGGAAGAGCCTGCTCCCCGGGGCATGCCGATGGATAGAGGCCCTGGAGCCGCAGTACGGGGATGCCCCGGTGCCGGGGGCGGTGCATATTGCTGTATATGTGAGGGACAGCGAGGGGAACGCTGAGGTGATAACTGAGCTTCCCGATGTGCTGCAGGATGCTGCTCTGCAGCAGCTTCAGCGTACAAGCGATTCAGTTTCATGGGTATGTGCACAAGATGCGGAACTGCTGCTGGTGAAGCTCAGCGCACTGCCGGTTTCTGCTGCCCAGCTGGGCAGGCAGGCAGGCATTGATGCCGCCTCAGCCCTGAAGGGACGGAGAAGTCCCCAGGTGGTGTTTCCCCGGTACTCCCGCATCAGCGCACTGGATGTCTTTGACGGGCTGTGCTGCGGGTTCTATGAACCGGGGTTTTTTAAGAAGAAGAGTGATCAAGGCGATGCCTTCCTGCCGGGAGGGGTCACCTTTCTTACCGGTGATGAGGGGTTTGAAGAGAAGCGGGCCCTGGTGAAGGCTTATTACCTTACCCGGTTTCTCCAGGACACTCCGTCGAACCTGCTGACCCCCGGGGTGATGGGGACCATTGCCAAGGAGGCCTCGGAAGATGCGGGAATAACCTGCAGAAGGTACCGCCGCAAGGAGCTTGAAGCCTTCGGTATGGGTTCCATGCTGGGGGTCTCCCAGGGGAGCGTACATGAACCCTGCTTCATTGTCATGGAGATTCCCGGTGAGGATTCCTCCAGGACCGCAGTGCTTGCCGGCAAGGGGCTCACCTTTGATACCGGTGGCATCTCCCTGAAGCCCTCCCTTGACCTTGACAAAATGAAATACGATATGTCCGGCGGAGCTGCGGTGATCGGAGCGGGGATATTTCTCGGGAGTCTGGAGAAGAAGCCGCCGGTCAATGTGGTGTGCCTTGTCGGGGCGGTGGAGAACATGCCCGGGGGCGGGGCGATCAAGCCCGGGGATGTGCTGACGGCGATGAACGGAAAGACAATTGAGGTGCTCAATACCGACGCTGAAGGGCGTCTGGTGCTTGCTGATGTGATCAGCTATGCCAGGAAGTTTTATGATCCCGAATTTATTATTGATGCTGCGACCCTTACCGGGGGCGTAGTGATCGCCCTCGGACGGGCCGGGTCCGGCATTATGGGAAACAGTCCCCGTCTCTCGGCATACCTGAAGCATATTTCAGAGGCCTGCGGCGAGCCGGTATGGGAGCTTCCCATGTGGCCTGAGCTGGAGGAGGAGACCTTGGGGACCTTTGGGGATGTGAAGAACATTCCCAAGCCTTCGGTGAAGGCCAGTTCGATTATGGGAGCGTGGTTTATTCGGCAGTTTGCTGAGGAGACTCCCTGGGTCCATCTTGATATTGCAGGCACTGCCTGGGGATGCAGCGCCCTGGGGTACGTGAAGGAGCAGTCCTCGGCTTTCGGTCTCAGGCTGATGGCTGAAGCATGCCTGGGATATGAAGTGTAAGAATTATTCTGTATTTGTGATTTTTACGATTGACACCCCTGAGGCTTTGAGATAATAATGGGGTATCAGTTACCTGAATACTGCAAGGAGGAAGGAATATGTACAGAACAAGTGCTGACGGCTCATCTGGTTTCTGCGGTACGCCGTGCCTGCCTGTCCGTCCTTTCTCCTGTAGGAGAAACTGAACGGATCAGCGGCTGATGAAGCACCTGTATGTAAGTGTTTCACCAGCTATATCACATATAAGGCGGGGTCAGCGTACTGTTTACAGGGCTGGCCCCCTTTTTGTGTCCTGCGTAAGCGACCCCGGGGGCCAGAGGCTTATCGGGGTTTTGTATTGTTAAGAGAGAACATCCTATGAAAGAACTGAAGAAAACGTTTCACACATCAGCGGAGATCCGGAGGCTCTGGGGCTTCATGGAGGGGAACAGGCTGCTCTACGGAGGGGCTATTGC
Organism: Spirochaetaceae bacterium; assembly: GCA_003557605.1. Classification (GTDB taxonomy): domain Bacteria; phylum Spirochaetota; class Spirochaetia; order PWKH01; family PWKH01; genus PWKH01. The sequence continues at coordinate 3,153 of PWNW01000178.1, read as the reverse complement.
GGCTGTGGGTCTTGCCACGGTTTTCGCCTATGCGGGTCCGCTGATTATTAAGATTACTATAGACTCGATTATCGGGGACCAGCCTATTGAGCTGCCGGTGCTGCAGCGCTTGGCGGTTCGGGGCATGTCAGCTGCCGGGGGCAGGGAATATCTTGTGCATAACCTGTGGATATGCGGTGCAGCAATGGTGATTCTTACCATGGGACGGGGGTTGTTCAGCTATTTTCACGGGATCTGGGCTGCCAGGGCAAGCGAGTCCACAGCAAAGAGGATTCGTGATGATCTGTACCGGCATCTGCAGTACCTTCCCTTTTCCTATCATGTAAGATCCGAGACCGGGGACCTGATCCAGCGGTGCACCACCGATGTGGAGAATATCAGGAGATTCCTGGCTCTGCAGTTTGTGGAGGTGGGAAGGACGGTGTTTATGCTTACCCTGGCTGTTCCGGTGCTTCTTTCCCTGAGCCTGGAGCTGTCTGCGGCATCTATGCCGATTATTCCGGTGATCGTTATCTTCAGTATTGTATTCTTCCGGAAGGTGAAGATTGCCTTCGAGCACATGGAGGAGGCAGAGGGGACTATGACTACGGTGCTGCAGGAGAACCTGACGGGCATCAGGGTGGTCCGGGCCTTTGCACGGCAGCAGTTTGAGATTGAAAAGTTTGACGGTATCAGCTCGAGCTTCCGGGAGAAGACCCGGAAGCTGATACGCCTCTTTGCGGTCTACTGGTCCCTGACAGACTTTATGGCCCTGTCCCAGACGGTGGTGATCCTGCTCTACGGAAGCTACCTGGCGGTAATGGGGAACATCAGCATTGGAGTGCTGGTGGTGTTTATTACCTACATGGGTATGGCTATGTGGCCGGTGCGGCAGTTCGGGAGGATCCTCACTGAGATGGGGAAGACCATTGTTGCGGTGAAGCGTATTTCCGAGATTCTCGACCAGCCGGTGGAAGCTCCTTCACCCCAGGGGGTGAAGGAGCCTATTGCGGGCAGCGTGGAGTTCAGGAACGTCTCCTTCGGATACGGCGACGGCAGGGAGGTGCTGAAGGATATTTCATTGAAGGTTGAAGCGGGGCAGACTGTGGCGGTGGTGGGCCATACGGGCAGCGGGAAAACATCCCTGGTGCAGCTGATTCCCCGGCTCTATGATGTGACGGGGGGAGAGCTGCTTGTTGACGGACGGAATGTGCAGGAGTATGAGCGGAAGCATCTGCGCAGGCAGGCGGCTCTGGTGCTGCAGGAGCCCTTTTTATATACCAAGACGGTGGAGGAGAACATTGCCCTGGCAAAGGAGAACAGTTCCAAGAGTGATGTGCTCCATGCGGCTCATATGGCCCATATTGCCCATGTGGTGGAGGGATTTGAGAAGAAATGGGAGACCCAGGTAGGGGAGCGGGGTGTGACCCTCTCGGGCGGGCAGATGCAGCGCATCGCTATTGCCCGGGCGCTTATCCGCGATACCCCTATTTTAATTTTTGACGACAGCCTCAGTGCGGTGGATACGGAGACTGATGCGGTGATCAGGAAGGCCCTGGCTTCAAGGGAGAAGCGGGCAACTACGATCATTATTTCCCACCGCCTCACTACCCTGACAAGGGCTGATAAGATTGTGGTGCTTGCCGGGGGAAGGATCGTCCAGAGCGGGACCCATGAGGAGCTGGTGAGCAATGAGGGGCTCTACCGGAGGATATGGGAGGCACAGACGGAGCACCGGCTGCCGGGGGACCTGCGGCAGGGAACCGCCTGAAGTGTGACGGAGAGAAGGTATGGATGAAGCAGTATTTACGAAACGACTTGATATAGGACTGTGGAGAAAGCTTGCGGGGTACTTGAAGCCCTACAGGCGGGAGCTGGCGGGACTGGCTCTGGTGATGATCTGTGCGGCGGGGATTGATGCCCTGATCCCGATCATGACCCGAAATGCCATTGACAACTATGTGGTGCCGGGGAATCTTGAGGGGCTCAGGCTCTTTGGTCTCGGCTATTTCGGCCTTGTGCTGATGCAGGGGCTCAATGTCTGGCTCCTGATCGCCATTGCCGGGCGCATTGAGGTGCAGCTGTGCTACGATATCAGGAGAGCGGGGTTCCAGAAGCTTCAGGAACTCTCCTTCAGCTACTACGACCGTACTCCGGTGGGATGGATTGTTGCCAGGATCAACTCTGATTCGATGAAGCTTGGGGAGACTATCAGCTGGGGGTTTGTGGACGGAGTCTGGGGAATCTCAATGATGTTCGCTGTGGCGCTGTTCATGCTGGTGATGGACTGGAGACTGGCTCTGCTTGCCCTGGCGGTGGTGCCGGCCCTTGCTCTTATCAGCGTGTATTTCCAGCAGAAGATTCTGTCCGGGCACCGGAGGGTGCGCAAGACCAACTCAAAGATCTCGGGGGCATACAATGAGGGCATCGGCGGCGCGAAGACCACCAAGACCCTGGTGAGGGAGGATGCCAACCTTCAGGAGTTCCAGGTCCTTACGGGGTCCATGCGCGCCCATTCGATCCGCACGGCCTTTTTCTCCAGCCTCTTCCTGCCGGTGGTGCTGATGCTCAGCAGCATTGGTACGGCGGTGGTGCTCTGGTACGGGGGCAGCGGGGTTGCGGCCAATGTGATCACCTACGGGACCCTGGTGGCATTCATCAGCTATACGATTCAGTTCTTTGAGCCGGTCCGGGAGCTTGCCAGGGTGCTTACTGAACTGCAGTCAGCCCAGGCGTCTGCGGAGCGGATCATTTCGATGATGGAGACGGACCCTGACATCGTCGATGCGCCGGGGACAGAGCACTGTGATGTCAGTGAGCCGATTACCGGACGGATTGAGTTCGACCAGGTGAGCTTCCAGTATGCAGGGGGAGAGAAGGTCCTTGATAATTTCTCCCTTACTGTTGAGCCTGGGGAGACGGTGGCGCTGGTAGGTGAGAGCGGAAGCGGTAAGAGTACTATTGTTAATCTTGCCTGCCGGTTCTACGAGCCGGTGAGCGGTTCTATAAAGATTGACGGTATCGACTACCGGGAGAGGAGCCAGCACTGGCTGCACAGCAGGCTGGGCTATGTGCTGCAGAATCCCCATCTCTTCAGCGGCACGATCAGGGAGAATATCCGCTACGGCAGGCTGGATGCCTCAGACGAGGAGGTGGAGCTCTGCGCACGGCTGG
>PWNW01000292.1 GCA_003557605.1 Spirochaetaceae bacterium | reverse complement strand
GTTCAAGAGATCCGACAAACCAACGGATGATGAAGAAACTGGCGAAGATCATCAGAATATTACTGACATAGACACCTCGGTTCATCGCACCGTGGGCTTTAGATACCTGCTTGTCGAAGTCCTCGCTTTCAAGCTCCCCCGGCCTGACCGAAAGGGCTCCGATGATAGAGACCACCACACCGGCTGCTGCAAGCACCATGGGAAGGTATTTTCCTGTTTCCTCTCCCAGGACTGCAATGCCGAGAACCATTGCTGCGGCAATTGATGATACATAGGATTCAAAAAGGTCTGACCCCATGCCGGCAACATCACCAACATTGTCCCCTACGTTATCAGCAATTACTGCAGGATTTCTTGGATCATCCTCCGGTATGCCCTGTTCCACCTTGCCGACTAAGTCTGCACCGACATCGGCGCTTTTTGTAAATATCCCCCCGCCCACACGCAGAAAGAGCGCTACCGAGGATGCACCGAAGGCGAATCCCAGCCAGACATAGCTCTGATCCCAGATAAACGCAAGGACTGCAAGCCCAAGCAGTCCGAGGCCGACCACGCTGAACCCCATAACCGCTCCGCTTCGGAATGCTATCTTCAGGGCCTTGGACCAGCTTGAAGAAGCAGCCTGGGCTGTTCTGCCGTTTGCCAGGGTCGCAATGTTCATCCCAAGCCAGCCGGATACTGCAGAGGCAATGGTCCCGGCAAGATAGGCAACAGCAACCAGCGGTTTCGGTTCAATAAAGATTGCCAGGGCGATGGTGACCACCACCGTGAAGACGGCTAGACTGGTGTATTCCCTGCGCAGAAATGCAATGGACCCTGATCGGATGGATTTGGAGAGACCTTGCACAGTCTCGTTGCCCGGATCCTCGCGAAGTATCGTCTTTGCCAGATACCATACAAATCCGAGAGCAAGAAATCCTCCTATCAAAATAATAATCCGTAACAGCAGTATATTCATACACCCTCCTTAAAGTTTCTGTAAGTTATAAGGCTAAACGTAAGCTTTGAGTAGTGTACCTTGATAGACATCACAGGTCAAACTATTTCTTCTGAAGATGGGAACTAACTATTTCTTCTGAAGATGGGAACTAAATCACCCCAAGTTTCTTTCCCTCTTCCAGTGAAACCTGCAGGAACCGGTCAAGTTCCTCATCGGTATGAATCGACATGCAGGAACAGCGGATCAGCGATCTGTTGGGAGGAACCGCTGGATGTATCACGGGATTTACATAGATATCCCTGTCAAAGAGGGCCTTCCAGAACATAAAGGTCTTCTGATTGTCAGAAATCACCAGGGGAATAATCGCAGTCTCACTGTGCCCGATATTAAATCCTATGCTTGTGAAACCCTCCCTGAGCTTCCGTGCATTTTCCTGGAGACTGGTAATCCGTTCAGGTTCCTGCTTCATAATTTCAAGGGCCTTCATTACCGCAGCAATGTTTGCCGGAGGCATGGATGCGCTGAAAATCAATGAACGGGCAAAATGCTTAATGTAGTCCATCAGTATCGATGACCCGGCAACAAATCCCCCGATGGAACCAAAGGACTTGGAGAATGTGCACATCACCAGGTCCGGCTGCTGGTCCATGCCGTGATGCTCAGCAGTTCCCTTTCCGGTATTCCCGATAACCCCGATGGCATGGGCTTCATCAATGTACACCCCCGCCCGGTATCGCCGGGCAAGTTCCATGATCTTGGGAAGCTCTGCGATATCACCCTCCATGGAGAATACTCCGTCGGTTACAATAAGCTTTGCAGCATCTTCAGGAATATGCTGCAGGATCCGTTCGAGGTCTGCTGCGTTGTTATGCTTGTACCGGTGGAGGGTCACTTTCTTTTTTGTTCCGTCGGCAAGAAATATTCCATCGAGTATTGACGCATGGTTAAACTTGTCCGAAATAACATGATCTCCCCTGCCCAGCAGTGCCGAAAGCGCTCCCAGATTGGTCTGATACCCCGTAGAAAAACAGACTGCAGACTCACGGCCAACAAACTCGGCAAGCTGCCCCTCCAGCTCTTCATGCAGATCCAGGGTTCCGTTCATAAACCGGGACCCTGAACAGCTGGTTCCGTATCGTTCAACCACCTGCTCCGCAGCCTCCTTCAAACGGGGATCATTGGCAAGGCCTAAATAATTGTTGGAACCCATCATCAGCAGTTCCCTGCCTCCGATATAGACCTTGGAACCCTGACTTCTGGTTATGGGCTTAAAATAGGGATATATCCCTGAAGAACGGGCAGTTTCGGCTTCAGTAAACTCGTAACATTTATGAAATATTGGCGGATAATTGTGTTTATTCATACTATTTTCCTCTCTTTTTTTATCATACCTGCTGCAGTTCTGTCCATGATGCGGTACACCAGTGACGGAACCAAACGCTTCAGCAGAAACAGCAATGGTCCCTGCAGGCCTGGTATTATGATAAACTGTCTCCTTCTGATTCCACGCAGCATGGCATCAGCAACCTGTTCGGGAGCAAGCACACGGGCATTTCCTGAAAGGGCCTTTGTTATCTCAGGACGCTGTTTCTGCTCCTCCTGCAGCTGCGGGGTGTCAGTATCAGGAGGGCAAAGCACTGACACATGAATATTTTTCAAAGAAAACTCATTTCTGAGCACTTCTCCGAGTCCCACTAACGCAGACTTTGACGTGCCGTAGGCACTGTATCCGTAGGTCCCTATCAGACCCGCAAGGGAAGAGACCAGCACCACCGCTCCCCCTTCTCTCACAAAGGGCATTACAGCCTTGAGAACATTCCAGGTCCCATAGAGATTAACTTCCATGGTGCGGGTAAAATCCTTATGGGTGCTGTTCTCAAAAGACGCAGGAATCACCATCCCTGCAGAACAGACTAACAGGTCTATATTCTGCCGCTGTGCTTCAGATCCAAGCACCCTGTCAACCTGCTCCCTGCTGCTCACATCGACACTCAGCACCGTAATATCTGTTGAAGGGCCATACAACTCTACCAGTTTCCTGGATGCCTCTTCCAGCCGCTCTTGGCTTCTTCCAGCAAGAACCAGGGAACAGCCCTGTTCTGCAAGCAGGGATGCCGCAGCAAGTCCGATCCCGCTAGAGCCTCCGGTTATCATGGCACGTCTCAACGACCTGTGTTTCATGTCGAATACCTTCTTTCTCACAGCCGGCTACAGTGGTACTGTACCCCAAGCAGATATTTAACGCAACATCCGATGATGAAAAACAGACGGTCAAAGTAAGAAAAGCACTTTCCATACAGACAGCTCTCTGGTAGGATGTTCCGGTATGGAAGACCTTCTTTTCTGTCCGCTGTGTGAATCACCAGCTTCTTTCTATCATGCATCCGCCGTCAGGTCCTACTGGCGCTGCAGCAGCTGCGCTTCGGTGTTCCTGAATCCTTCACAGCGGCTTTCACCCCGTGAAGAGCGGCACAGGTATGAGCTTCATAATAATGATGTGAATGACCCAAGGTACCAGAACTTTGTCTCACCCCTGGTACAGTTAGTTATGCAGGGTTTCTCAACTGAGCATAGAGGGCTTGATTTCGGTGCCGGTACAGGCCCGGTAATCACCAAGCTTCTCCGTGAAGCAGGGTATGACATGCATCTCTACGATCCCTACTTCCATGACAATCCTTCTGTGCTGGAGCAGACTTATGATTTCATCATCTGCTGCGAGGTTATTGAACATTTCTATGATCCGAAGAGATCCTTTTCCCTGCTGCAGTCCCTGCTGAGAAATCCGGGAAGTGTATTATGCCGCACATCCCTGCTTACCGAAGAGATTGATTTCTCTTCCTGGTATTATAAGGATGATGAGACCCACACCTTCTTCTATACTCCCCGTGCAGTCAGCTTGATTACCGAGCATCTGGGATTCTCATCCTCGGAAATTATCGATGATAGGATCATTCATTTCAGGCTGAACTGACTGCATACCGCTATGATTCTCTTTGCCCAAAGACCTAAGTTCGATTATACTTCTCATATATGGAGGAACCCATGAAAAAATTGTTTTCTTTTGCTGCTTCCGTTCTTGCAGTGCTCTTGATTGCAGGGTGTGCAACCGTACTTCCTCCGGTAGAACCGGTGGAGCCTCCGCCTCCAGAGGTGGTTGAAGAGCCCGTAATTCCGCCTCCCGATGTGATTGAGGAACCGGAGATTCCCCCTCCCCCTGAGGTAGTTGAAGAACCAGAACCTCCTGTGGAAGCAGTTCCTGAACCTCCCCCGGTACCGGAACCGGTGTATGAACAGCTCGTACTGCTGCTTACATCCGGAGCTGTCCCGAGCTATTCTAAGACAGCCTCACTTCGTGATGAACTTTCCATTGCTTCACCGGCAGTGCTCATTGACCGGGGCAGCACCTTTGCTTCCTACCCCTTTGCAGATACTGATGAGGGTGAAGGGATCATCACGTTGATGAACGCCCTTTCCTATGACGCCATGGCTCTGGGAATCAAGGATTTTTTTCATGACGCCCCAAGACTGAGAAGTCTTATTGATATGGCATCTTTTCCTGTTTTCAGCACCCATATCCTGGGAAGTGAGACCCTGCTTTCCTCAGCAGTCCTTGATGCCGGCGGAATATCAGTAGCCCTGTTTTCCGTGGTTGATCCGGAATCATTTGCATCCCTTCATCCCACCCTCACCAGCGGATTCACCGCAGAGGACCCAGTAGAACTGGTTCATCAGGAAGTTATGGATGCCGTAAAAGAGGGCGCAGACCTGATTATCCTGTTTTCTGAGGCTGATCTGTTTTCCCTTGAGATTTCTGATGAACTGATGCCTTGGGCATTTGAGATTCTTGATGCGGCGTCCCTGATTGTTCAGAAGCAGCCGATGAATAATGATGCATCAGAACTGCCGTGGATCATATCAACTGATGCATCCCTGATGAAGATCACAATTCACCTGGAGGACAGAACCGTCACCTCCATCGAAACCGATTATCCTGATTATCAGTCAGCAGATTCTGATTCTTATATTGCATCCATTGAAGAAGCGGTCAGGCAGTCTCAAGGATTGATCAAAGAACGTGCTCTGGAATATGCCGTGGATGGATCACTGAAAGCACCTGACAGATACGGCCTGTATCCTCTGATGAATGCTCTTCAGTATGACGAGCCGCCGACAGTGATCGGAGTGCTGCTCTCAGAAGGTGCATCGGCTGCTCAGCGTGATGATTTCGGAATGACTCCCCTGATGTATGCCTCATGGATGAACAGCCATCCCAGGGTAATAACCCGGCTGATTCGGGAAGGATCCTCTCCTGATGAGCGCGACGATGAAGGCTGGACTCCTCTGATGCGTGCAGTGCTCAATGAGCACATTGAAATCATGGAGACCATTATAGAGTCTGGAGCGGACATCAACGAAACAAACCGTGAAGGATGGACGCCTCTCATGTTTGCCGCAGGATTCGGCTCCGATGTACGGTTCACCGAAGCGCTGATACAGTTTGGAGCTGAGCTGGACCTGAAAAGCGATGAGGGAATGACGGCACTCATGTATGCTGCCGGATTCAACAGTGATCCGGAAATTATTTCCGTCCTGCTTGATGCCGGAGCCGATGCTGATATCAGGGACGACTTTCAAACCAACGCACTTGAATATGCCCAGGGAAACAGGTCCATCAGGGACACATGGGTGATGGAAAAGCTTGAAAAAGCGACTTCCCGTTAAATGTATATCATTTTTCTGGTCATTCCGCCGTCCACCACAATATTCTCCCCGGTGATGAATTCCGCCGCCGGGGAGAGCAGATACCCCACCATTGATGCGGCATCCTGCGGACGTCCGACCCGTCCGCAGGGATGCTGACTGTGATCTTCTGCTGTGATCTTCTCAGTGCGTTTCAGGGAAGTTTTTTTATCCCGGGAGACATCAATCCATCCTGGACTGACCGCATTGACCCGTATCTTCGGTCCGAGGCTCACAGCCAATGCATGGGTCAGAGCCGTCACACCCCCCTTTGAAGCACTGTATGCTTCGGTATCAGGTTCAGACATCAATGCCCGGGTGGAGGAAATGTTCACTATGCATCCTCGGTTCATCAGGGGGGAGCCGTACTTTGCCGTCAGAAATATTGAGGTAAGGTTTGTATGCAGCACCAGGTTCCACTCATCCAAAGTCAGCTGAGTCACTGAAGTGTTTCTGCTGATTCCTGCGTTGTTGACAATGCCGTGAAGATTCCAGCCGTTTTTCTCTGCGGAAGCAAACAGCCATTTCATTTCATCCTCTTTGGTCACATCAGCTCTCCATGGCAGCAGGTCAGGTGCATTGAGTGTTTCAGCTGCTTCATCCAGTGCTTCCTGGTCGCAGTCGACCATCACCACTGCATATCCCTCTGCAGCCAGGGTGCTGCATATGTGATATCCGATTCCCTGGGCCCCTCCGGTGACAATGCAGATTTTCCCGGTACTGTTGTTCATAAGCTTCTCCTCAATATATATGGTATACTACCAGAAATGAGGAAAACCAGCTATGAAATTAACCGCTTTCTTAGGATCTTCAAAACAGGGACATACCAGTGAGGTGATGAACTTCACCCTCAGTGCCATACAGCGAGTTCTGCCTGAAGCCGAAATAGAGACTGTTTTTCTTTCTGATTACCCGATTCCCTTCTGCACCGGATGTCATCTGTGCATATTTCATGGTGAACAGCTCTGTCCCCATCACTCATCCATGAGACCGCTGGAGGAGAAGCTTCTTGCTTCTGACGGGGTAATTCTCGCCTCTCCGGGATACATGTTCTCAGTCACCGGCATCATGAAAAACTTCTTAGACCATGCAGCATATACGTGCCATCGTCCGAAGTATGCTGGGAAATCCCTCCTGTGCATATCGGCGTGCACGGTCTGGCAGAAAAAAAGCGTCTTTGCCCCCATGAAGGCATGGGGCGATGCATCAGGATTTTCTTCCGTCCATCAGGCATATGCAGAACTTCTTCCGCTTCCCATGCAGGCGAAAGCACTGGAAAAACAGAAAAAACGGCTTTGCCGCACAGCAGAAAAGTTTGCCGCAGCTCTGAAGAGAGACAGGGTGAATACTTTGAAGCTGAGTGATCTTATGGTGTTCAAGGCATTTTCCATGCTTTCCCAGGCTGCCCCAAACCTGATGAAGGCTGATGCCGAGTACTACAGACAGTTCAGCTCATCAGCCCTATGGCATTCACCGGCTCATATTCCCG
>PWNW01000232.1 GCA_003557605.1 Spirochaetaceae bacterium | reverse complement strand
TATTGCCATGCTCTATCTGTGCATCGGGGCAAGCCTGCTGTATTTGAAGGACTTAGAGCAGAAAACATACTACCGGAGTCTGGCATCCCCGATGTCCGTGAGGCGTTTCTCCGCTGAGGCTAACGCCGCATTCGTTCTGCTTCCCCTGCTGCAGACTGCAGCTGCGGCTGTTTCCCTCAAGGCTGCAGTGCCTCAGATTGCCTCCACGGCTCTTATGGGCACCGCTGCTGTCCTTGGGGTGTTTTCGCTCACCGCCGTATCACTCTGTCTTGCCGCAGCATCCATGGCAAAGACGGTTCATAGAACTGCCGTGGTGTCGAACTTTATCATTGTTCCCATGGCTATGCTCGGGGGGGTGCTCTGGCCGGTGGAGATTATGCCTCCGATGCTTCAGAGAATTGCACAGTTTCTTCCCCTTCGCTGGGTTACCGGCGGTGTCTCATCAGCACTTTCTGGAGCATCCCTGCTTCAGCTGGTACCGAATATCGGAATCCTGCTGCTCTTTGCGGTGGTTTTTCAGCTGCTGGGCACCTGGAAGCGTGTCGACGTTACTGGCTAGCATATGGTAGGATTATCCCTGATGCCCTGGCATCAGTTTTGATGTGGGAGCATACTTTCTGCAGCGGGTGTGTAACAGCCCCAGCCCTTTAGGGATTTATAATTGATATTGTCTTTGCATACATTATGATGTATATTGTATGCAATGGAGGTGGGTATGCCGTTACTGCAAGTACGTGAATGTCCTGAAGATATATATAGAATGATAACACTTGTCGCAAAAAGTGAAAATCGAACTATTGCTCAGCAAGTAGTAGTTTTGCTGGCTAAGAGCTTAGGACAAGAGGAATTTAATGTTGAAAGAAGGAAAAAAATTATCGAAAAGATAAAAAGCAGGAAAATATCAGAGGAGATCAAGAGTGTAGATTCTGTTGAATTAATCCGAGAGGATAGAGATAGATGATTATTGTTTTAGATGTAAGTGCTGCAGTCGAGCTGCTGTTTCAAAAGGAAAAATTTGAAGTTTTTGATCTTGCTTATAGTGAAGGTACATGGGTTATTGCCCCAAATCTTTACATTCCAGAAATATCAAATGTTTTATGGAAATATTATGCATCAAATTTATTAAACCATGAAGAATGCATCCAATATGTGCAAGATGGAATAGACTTAGTTGATAATTTTATAGATACAAAGGAACTATGGAAAGAATCGTTGTCAGAAGGAATAAAAAACAATCATTCAATCTATGATATGTTTTACGTGATATTAGCTAGAAGAAATGACGGGACAATTCTTACAAAGGATAGAAAATTAGCAAAGCTTGCAAAGGAATTGAACTTAGAGGTAATTTTTTAATATTGGACATTGAACAACTGCTGTTTCCTGACGCCGCTGCGCTCATGGGGATGCCTGCATACTGCTTTACCAGCTTTTCTGGTCACCTGGAAGTGTCGACGTTACGGGCTAGCGTATGGTAGGATTATCCCTGATGCCCTGGTACAAAGGAGGTAGGGTGAAGGGGATACGAATTGGACTGAGGGTTTGTCTCTGGGGTTACGCAGTTGTTCCGTGGGTATTTTCCCGGGAAATATCTCCGGTGTATCTGGCAGTGCTGCTTGCAGCGGCGGCACTGGATGCTGCCCATCTGAGGTTTTTTAAGCAGACCTGGGCGTTGACAGGAAAAAGCTTCCTGTTTGCAGCGGTGTCTTTCCTGCACGTCTGGTTTATTCCCCTGCCTGCGATTGCCGCATTGGATGCGGCGGCCGCAGGGACTTCGGCATGGATTGCACTACCTATTGCAGTCATTGCGGCAGGGATCTTTCATCAGAATGTGTCCTTCTCCCTCTCCGCAGCGCTCATCTGTACTGCCGCTGCCCTTGCCGGACATGTTATGGCCAGGTACAGCACTCTGCAGGAAGCATTCCGCGAAACCTCATCAGCAGAGAACCGGCTGAAGCTGGAACTGGAGCAGAGCATAAGCCGGCTTGAAAGCACATCAAGGAACCTGGTGCGGGAGACTGAGCGCAATGAACGGTCCCGCATTGCCCAGTCAATCCATGATGAGGTAGGACATCGTCTCACCGGCATTCTCATGCAGCTCCAGGCATCTGAGCGGCTGATGCACCGGGAGCCGGAGCGCTCAGAGATGATGCTCAGAAGAAGCATTGAAGCCCTGGGAGAGGCCGTTGAGGTCCTGCGTGATACCATCCATGATCTTCGTCCGCGGCCCCGGTCAGATGCCGCAGCCCTCAGGGACCTGGTATCTTCATTCCGCTTGAAGGGTGTGGAGCTTTTCATGGATGACCAGGCCTTCGGTTCTCTTGATGCTCTCTCCAGGGATGGGGTGATTGAATCAGTCCGTGAGATGCTTACCAATGCAGCACGGCATGCCCATGCAGAAACAATATCACTTCGAGTGACCTGTGAGGACCAGCTGGTGCTTGAGTATCTTGATGACGGAAGCGGGGCTTCTCACATCAGGGAGGGACTGGGTCTCAGGGGCATACGCAGTCTTTTTACCCGTCTTGGGGGAAGCGTTTCGGTATCAGGAACCGAAGGGTTTAGGATCATCTGCCGGGCCCCGCTGAAGTCCCGTGGAGAAGGAGGAGACGATGAAGCAGTATCGGGTGATGATCTGTGACGATGACGCCTTGGTGAGGGACGGACTCAGTGCTATTCTGGAATCCTATGATGATATGATTGTTGAAGGCATCGCCGAAGACGGTGAGCAGGCTGTCAGGCTCTGCAGGGAGACCTCCCCTGATATTATCCTGATGGATATCAGGATGCCGGGAACAGACGGAGTTCGTGCGACGGGCATGATCAGGAAGGAGTTCCCGGGTGTTAAGATCATGATCCTTACTACCTTTGAGGACAGGGATTACATCAGAAGCGCCCTTTCGGCAGGGGCCCACGGATATGTTCTGAAAAGCTCTCCTGCCTCATCTATTGTGGAGAATATCAGGACTGTCTGCCGGGGGCATACGGTGCTGCAGGAGAATGTGGCCAGAGAACTTCCTGGAATGATCAGCCTTCCTGAGGTGAAGATAGAGGGACTGTCTCCCAGGGAGGATGAAATCCTGAAGCTTATTGCCCAGGGTTTTTCAAATAAGGAAATTGCTTCCCAGCTGAGCATCTCCGACGGGACGGTGAGAAACTACATTTCCGAGATTCTCGTGAAGACCGGCACCAGGGACAGGACCCAGCTTGCGGTGCTCTACTACCGGAGGCGGATGGGGCAGGAGTAATGCTTTTCTTTTTTTTAAAAATACCCTAAAATATTCATTTAAATATTGCGAGAAGAAGGTCCTGCATGATAACCATAGAACCTGTACGTACCCGTAGGGATATTCATCTTTTTCATACCTTCCCCCTGGAATTGTACCGGGGAAATCCCTATTTTGTTCCCTCCCTGATTTTTGATGAGAAACAAAACTTTAACCCGAAGAAAAATCCTGCCTATGATCATGTGGAGACTGTCTGCTTTCTTGCATATAGGGACGGTGAGGTGGTTGGAAGAATCTCCGGCCTGATAAACCATCGCCTTAATGAGCAGAAGGATGAGCTTGTGGTTCGTTTTCACCGGTTTGACGTGGTGGACGACATTGAAGTAACACGGGCTCTGATGGCATCAGTTGAGCAGTGGGGCGCCTCAAGGGGTATGGACCGGATCATCGGTCCCATCGGGTTCTCCGATGTAGACCGGGAGGGAATGCTGGTAGAGGGGTTTGACCAGCCGGGAATGTTTATTACCATCTACAATTATCCCTATTATCCCCAGCATATGGAAAAGCTTGGGTTTCAAAAGGATGCTGACTGGGTGGAATACCTGATCACCGTACCGAAACAGCAGAACGAGAGGATCCAGCGCATTTGCGATCTTGCAGTCAAGCGGTACGGTTACCGTCTTCTGACCTTCACCAAGAAGAAACGTGCTTTTCCCTACATCCGGCGTGCCTTTGTCATGTACAACGATGCCTTTGCCCACCTGTACGGGTTTTATCCCCTCAGCGAAGCGCAGGTTGAGCTGGTTATCAGGCAGTTTGTAAACTTGGTGAACCTGGAGTATGTATTTATTGTTGAGAACAAGGAAGGAGAGGTTATCGGTCTGGGCATAATGGTGCCGTCCCTCTCCGATGCGCTGAGAAAGTCTCAAGGTCGGCTCCTTCCTGCTGGATGGCTTCGCATTCTGAAGGCTCTGAAGCAGCATACCGTCCTTGATCTGTACCTGATTGCCGTTAAGCCTGAATACCAGGGGAGAGGTGTCAATGCGGTGATCCTGAATGAAGGGATCAAACGTGCAGTTGCCAACGGAGTGCTCTATGCGGAAACGGGACCTGAACTGGAGGACAACCAGAATGTGCAGTCCCAGTGGAAGAATTTTGAGCACCGGCAGCATAAACGCAGAAGATGCTATTCAAAGCGCATAGCACCAAATACTAGGTCGGAGGGGCAGTAGAGGACCTGATGACCAGCTTTGGTTCCAGGAGCATGCGGACCGGCTGGGTATCCGATGCAATTCCGTCTATCAGGTTGATCAGGTTCATCACCGCCAGGTGCGCCCCGTGGGTTATCTGCACATCAATAGTGGACAGCTGTATGGAGTTATGGGATGCTAAGGGAATATCATCGTATCCCATTACAGAGATATCCTCCGGTACCCGGTATCCCAGTTCCAGCACCTGGTGCAGCACCTGGAGGGCCATGAAGTCGTTTGCAGCAAATATCGCAGTCGGTGTATGCTGCAGTCTCATGAGCTGCTCAACAGCCCGGCTGGTCTTTGCGATCTCATATCCTCCTTCCTGGATCAGGTGGGGTGTTTCATCAATACCGTAGGTTCTGCGCAGTTCAAGAAAAAACCGAAGACGCTCCGCACCGGTTGAAAACTTCCGTGATCCGGAGATGAAGGCAACCCGTCTATGGCCCAGTGAGCTCAGGTGCTCTAACGCAAGAGCTATTCCCTTGCGTTCATCGGACCCCACAAAATGGTGTCTGCATTGTCCCCCGAGATGACGATGGTACAGCAGAACCGGCACCGGGGAGTTCACCAGGTTTTCCACCGCCGAATCCCTGAGGGCAGAGGAAGCAAAGATGAACCCGTCCACTTGGCGCTGCTGGAATGCCCTGATAATCGTCTGCTCTTCGGACATGCTGTTTCCGGTATTGCCCACAATAAGCGTATAGTTCTGTTTTCGGGCTTGAAATTCGATGGTCTTTGCCGCTTCGGAGTAGAAGGGGTTGGTTATGTCCGCTGTGATTAGACCGATGGTATTGGTCCTTCTGGTTTTCATGCTTTTCGCATTGAAGTTTACCTGGTAGTCCAGCTCCTTGATCTTCCTGATAATCTTCTCCCGGGTCTCGGTGTTCACCCCGGGCTTTCCGTTGATCACCCGTGAGACTGTTGCAATGGAGACGCCCGACAAAGCGGCGATGTCATGAAGGGTATATGCCATACAGGCATTATACCTGATAATCTGAAAAAGCAAAGTGAAAATACAGATTTACATACATAATAATTTTAACCAAATACTCTGAATTCCGTTAATTATATACAGATGTATTACATATAAAGAAATACAAAGAAATTTATCTCCTGATATTGACAAAACAAATATCTATGTTACATTGTAAACGTTTACTACTTAAATTGAAAGGAGAATCACTATGGCAAAGATACAGGTTGGGGTTGTCGGATACGGAGTAATCGGACAGCGGCTTGCAGACGGAGCGGCGCTCCAGGAAGATATGGAACTTGTGGGTGTGGCTGATGTGGCCCCCACATTAGCAGTCAGGGCCCTGCATGAAAAGGGGATGCCCTATAAGCTCTTTACTGCGATGCCGGAAAAGGCATCCCTTCTCACCGATGAGGGGATACCGGTTTCGGGAACATTGGAGGACCTGGTCAGTGAAGCTGACATCATCCTTGATGCTGCCAGTGCAGGGGCAGGGGCGAAAAACAAGGAACTCTACCGGAGCATGGGGAAGAAAGCGGTGTTTCAGGGGGGCGAGCAGAACAGCGTAGCCGATGTATTCTTTCATGGATATGCAAATTACGAGAAGGGCCTGGGGGCGGATTTTCTCAAGCTTACCAGCTGCAATACCACCGGGCTGATCAGAGCAGTGGACTGCATTGACCGTGAAGCGGGGGTGGAGAAGACTGCTATAACGATTATCAGGAGGGTGGCGGACCCTGGGGATTATCACAGGGGGCTGACCAACGCCCTGCAGGTTGACAAGGCTCCGAGCCACCAGGCGGAGGACCTGATGACCATCATGCCCCATGTGCATGCCACGGGCATCCTGGTGCATACTCCGGTTACCCATGGGCACATCATTACCGTGGTGGTGACTCCGAAGAAGGATATATCTGAATCTCAGCTGATTGAGCTGTTCAGGTCACATCCCCGAATCAGGGTGGTGCGGCTGGACCAGGGGTTCTTGGGCAATGCCTCATTGTTCCGGTATGCCCGGGACCTGGGAAATCCCCGGGGAGACATGTATGAGATTGCTTTGTGGGAAGATACGGTGGTAAAAAGCGGCAGGGACATTATGTTTGCCCTGCATATCCCCCAGGAGGCGGTGGTGATCCCCGAGTCAATTGATGCAGTACGGGCGGCCATGAAGATGCAGATGACCAGGGAAGAGGGGACTGGAGCTACCAACAGATATCTCAACCTGAAGGCATAGGAGGCTGCTGTATGGCAGATACATCACTTGGTTTTCTTCCCATGGAGCAGTGCGATGTCCGAGGAAAACGGGTGCTCTTCCGCCCGGACATCAATTCACCGATTGATCCTGAAACCAGACGTATTGTCAACACCAACCGGATTGACAAAACCCTGCCTGCCTTGGAATACCTGATGGAGCATGGTGCAAAGACGGCGGTGATTGCCCACCAGGGTGATACCCTGGACTACCGGAACCTGATTCCCCTGGAGGAGCATGCAGAGATTCTTCAGCGGAAGCTGGGAAGGAAGGTCTCCTATATAGATGATGTCTGCGGTCCTGCTGCCAGGGAGGCAGTGCTCTCCCTTAATGAGGGAGAAGCGGTCATCCTGGGCAAACTCAGGTATCTCACCGAGGAGGTGTCCACCTTCGAGCAGGCGGTGAAGCTTACCCCTCAGGAGATGGTCAGCACCTACCTGGCCAGGTCCCTTTCCGGTTTGTTTGACCTCTATG
>PWNW01000064.1 GCA_003557605.1 Spirochaetaceae bacterium | reverse complement strand
TATTGAGTGAATTTGCTACATCAATTATTTTTTTACTCTCAATGCCCTTGGAAAAATACTTGTGCTTTCTCGCTACCAATGCTCCAATACTCATGGCATAGTTATCAATAAATCCACTAATGCTCATAATAACCCCTCCTAAATACTTATTCTAGACCATGCAGTCTAGACCACTAAGTCTATAATAGTATAATTATTATTAACTGTCAATTTTTATTTCAATATTTTAAAATCATTTTCAAAAGGGAGGAGTTAGAATTCTAAGATTCAGTCAACATTCTTTTCCCCCGCATCAGAGTTAACTTAAAAATGTCTCTTAATAGAGGCTTATGAGCTCGATCGGTGAATATGCAGGCAATTTCGAGTGCAAATAATCCTTAAAATTTCTTGTAACAATGCAGTCACATTGATTCCTTAATGCTGCAAAGTGCTGTACGCTGTCTTTAAAATCATCAAACTTACTGGAACCCCGCATTAAAATCACATCTGCATCAGCCAACACACGTCTAATCATGTATGCTTTTCCAGTAAGGGTTCTTCTAAAAGTGCTGAATAATCTTTTTTGCTGTCTGCAAACATCCCTACGAGGCTGTCAGTTATGGGTGAGACAAGATTCTTTTTTGATTGATACTCTTCATCTTCAGCAGCAATATTTCGCAGGTAATCTTCAACAATACGGGAGACACTTGTATGTTTTTTCCGGGAAAAAGCCTTTGCCTGGGCAATCACAGATTGATCAATTGTTAAAGTAAGTTTTTTCAGCATAACAAATCCTCTTACGTGTACTATGCTAAATTAATACATGTTTGAAAAGGTCTTCTTACGGAAAAACCGGGTTTTTCCGGTGTTCCTAGCAGAAGGGCATATCTACCGTCTCATACCGTTTCTGTTCGTTCAATGGGAACGCTCCTTGTGCTTTCGATGGTATTCAGGAACACCGGAATGATCAGGATGATAAACACAGCCCAGCCGGAAAGCAGGGACAGGGGGGTGCTCACATAGTTCTGGGTGAGCTTTATGGTAATGAACATGGGAGTTAAGGTTAGCATGATCACAGGAATCTGCCTGCAGTTGGTCCATAGGCTGTTGCGGGCCTCATAGGAAGCGAATACCCCTACCATTGGAAACAGTGTCACAAATCCCAGGAGCATATCACGGATGAGAAGAAGGAATCCCACAAGCATGAGGTTGAGAGGCAGTTTGACGTGCAGGGGGATCGGACTCCGATGTCCCTGTTCGGTAATATCAGGCTGAAATCTTCGGACTGCCAGAGCCGCCGCAACGGTAACTGCCGACATGACCCAAAAGGCCGCCTCAGTTCTCGGAAGAACAGATGCAAGCAGGGTGCCTGCAGCACAGTACAGAGCTGCGGATAACACGATGCATGCCAAAATCGGCAGTTTCAAGGTGTACCGAAGAAATCTTACTGCATGGGTATAGAGCAGCAGCAAAAGCAGGCCCGAGACGTTTGTCACATCTATCGGTCTGCCCAAGGAGAGAAACATCAGGGTGAAGGGAATTGGCAGGGTTATGATAAACGCCTTCAGTCTCGGATGATGCAGATACGCAATAGCAACCGACATCAGAGACACTGCGGTAAGCAGCAGAAGGTCCCATACGGTAAATGAAATGTTCATGATGAAGCATCATGCAGTGTTCTTGAATTCCAGTCAAGATGCTCTGATGTATGCTGATTCTCAGAATTTCAGCAGGAGCTTCCTTATGCTATACTTGCAGAAAGGTTCGCTGAAAGCCCTTTGAAGCACATAAGCCGGGACATGGTCCAAGGAGTCGGCAATGAAAGAGAATATACTATGCATTGAGACACCCCTGAGCCTTCATGCGGCTGAAGAACTCATACAGTTCTGGGAAGGAATCTTCAAGACATGCTATGATCAGTTTCGCCCTATTCTCATACAGGGGGAGGAGCTTGGGCAGAACCGCAATCTGGTGTACCTCCTCCGTGACGGGCCACATATTGCCGGAACATGCCATATGACCATATCTCAGGTACGGCCGGAGCTGGCAGGTCTTGGGGAAGCCGCCACAGCACCGGGGTACCGGGGCAGGGGGATTGCCTCTGCTTTGTGCAGACGTGCCGCAGAGGATTTCTTCCTGGCGGGGGGAAAAGCATGTTTCCTCGGTACGGAAAACCCCGCTGCTGCACGGGTCTATCAGCGCTTAGGGTGGAGGAGCATTCCCTCTTCCAATATCATGATGCTTTCTGCAGATGACCAGCTGCCTGAAGAATTTCTGGATGATTATTTCCGGAACATCAGTGCTGCTAATGCGGTGCCCGGTTCTCCGGCCCAGCGCATCACCATGATTCCCCTTATAGCGGCCCCGCATCAATGGCTTGTATTGGATTCCAATCTCGGAATATGTTCCACCCGCTATGTGGTGCAGAAATCCTGTATGGGGCTCTTTCCAAAATACCAGAGCTGCATTCAGAACGGCGGTGCGTGGTTTGCAGTTTCTACACCAGAAGGCCGCACTGCAGGTCTTGCAACAGCAGTTCCCGAAGGGCTCGGAGGATGCAGGATTGACGGCTTTGCTCTGCATGGGTGCAGCAGAGCCCTTGAATCTCTCATTGAAGCTGCTTGCTCATGGGCTGAGAAGCAGAATATCATGCCGTGCCGAGCGGTCATTGCCGCCGAGGAAAGTGACAAAGCTTCCTGGTTTGCTGCCTTCGGCTTTAAGCCCTCCGGGCCGGCAAAACCTCTTTCTGCCGGCAGCATAATGGTCCCTGCGGTGGAAATGGTCCGATGATGCAGGTGCCGCCTTAGAAGTCTTCATTAAATGAATGCACCAGCTTCAGCAGCTGTTTCATCTCAAAGGGTTTCTGAATAGCTGGGCACATTCTTTCAGTACTCCTTCGTAGGGAGAGGAATCTCTCGTATTGCTCAGGATAAGAAAGCTTGTTGTGCCGAAATAGAGAAGCACGTTCCCTTAGAATAGTCTATTTAAATCATAGTTTGCATCATATTGCAACAAAGGATGGTGCGTTTTTCAAAACCCATGGTATGGGCTCATGTGCACTCAGTTCAGATATGTAAAAAAATATTTACAAAAAATATCTATGATTATCAGAATCATCATGTTATAATATATAAAGTTATTCCTGCCGAAGTAAAGCACATGCGGTGGAAGAGGAGCATCAGTACCTGAAAAGACCATAATCTTTTAAAAAAGGGTTTGCAAAATATTCATTTATTATGATAATATTATAACATAATATCGGCATTGAAATACTATGACCGGTATGTTCATTGGAAGCTTAAGCAGCTGGCATGCTTAACTTGAATAATAACTATTATTTTCCAGTAAGGAGGAGGTCTTATGAGAAAGATTGCATTACTTGGTCTGTGTATGCTGCTGGTAACGACGGCAGTGTTCTCTGCGGGAGGCAGAGAAGAGGCGCCGCAAAAATTTGAGGTGCTCTATTTTGTCGGCGGAATGGGACAGATGGCTGATTATGCTGTTGAGAAGCTGAGACAGAATAACCCAAATGTGACCGTTGAACTTGAATACAACCATCGGGCACATGATGTGCTTCGCAACAAGATGATGACCGGAGATACCCCTGATGTTTTCATGATCAACAAGGGGCTGTATTCTCACTACGGAGCTATTGCAGAGGGCCTGCTTGGTTCAGTGGAATACATCCTTGATGCTCCCACCTATGACGGAACCGGAACCCTTCGTGACAGAATTGTATCCACAAACCTTGAGGGGATTGGTCTGGTGGACGGAACTCACTACCTAATACCCGAAGTGTCTTACCTCGGCGGGTTGTGGTATAACGAGAAGATGTTCAATGACCTTGGGATAACCGTACCGGAAACCTGGGAACAGTTCATTGAAGCTTGTGAAATTCTGAAGAACAACGGAATTACCCCCCTGGGATACCTGGGAGATTTTGCCCATGAATATCCCCTGAGCTATTTCTTCCTGCCCATGCTCGTCGGTCTTGACCCACAGGGCTATGCTGACATCCAGAACCTGGTCCCCGGCGCTTGGCAGACAGATGCGGTGAGCGAAGTGCTGAGCAGAATTGAATACATGAGGGACAATGGCTATATATGGCCTCCTTCTGTTGCAGCAGGAATTGAAGTGCAGATGGAACTGGTCCGCGGAAATATCGGGTTCTACCCCTGCGGTTCCTGGCTCCATGCTGAGATGCAGGACAGCTGGCCTGAGGATTTTGTACTGAGGTTCATCCCTGTGCCCACTAAGACCGCATCAGGCGGAACGAACTATGTGTTTACCACCGACCTGGTAGGTTCAGTTCCCGCTGAACCGAGAAACCGGGAAATGACGATTGAATACTACCAGTACCTGCTTTCTGATCCTGATACCATTGCAAAGACCATTACGGCAAATCAGTTTGTAATGCCTTTGGTAGGTTTTGCCGAAGACTTCGGACATCTACTTCCTGCTCCGGTAACCAGCGCTGTGCAGGCCGTTGATGATAACCCGACTTTCACCAGCATGTGGGGACTGTGGTACAGTGAACTTCCCAATGAGGCAGGAAATGCCATCAACGCCCTTGTGGCCGGAAATATCACCGCTGATCAGTTTATCCAGAGAATGGAACGTGCCAGTGAACGGATCCGCAACGATGATGATATTCCCAAGTACGTATTCTAACAAACTGATGCACTAATTCTTGCAGCCTAAGCTGGACCATCTTTGATGGTCCAGCTGTCTGATTGATCAAAACTGAAATGAGGAATTCCATGAAAACAAAACACCTAGAGAGAAATGTTTTTATTGTGCTGACTACAGTGCCTATTCTGATGATGTATATCTATTTTTATATCTATCCCAGCATCAGGGGCCTGTACATGAGCCTTTTTTCCTGGCGGGGCCTTTCCCTTGTAAATATGAGGTTTATTGGACTCAATAATTTCAGAACCCTTGCCCAGGACCGGGTGTTTCATACTGCCCTATATAATAACCTCTATATCTTTTTCTTTTCCTCAATTATTATTTTTGTGTTTGCATTCTTTTTTGCGGTGCTGCTTTCCAGGGACACCCTGCGTGAGAAGCATGTATACCGCACCATTTTCTTTTTCCCTGTTGCGGTACCCATGGTTGTTGTCGGGATTATTTCCCTAAGTGTGTACCGGCAAATCGGCATTCTCAACACACTGCTTGAAATGATCGGCCTCGGGCATTGGCAGCAGATGTGGTTTGCCGACAGTTCGCTGGTGAAGCCCTCAATTATTTCATTTCTTGTGTGGAAAGTGTTCGGATTCTATATGATCCTTAACCTGGCGGCGATACAGAATATCCCGAATGAGCTGTACGAGTCTGCAGTAATCGACGGAGCAAACGCAGTGCAGCAGACCTTTAAGATTACGTTGCCGCTCATCTGGGAGGTTGTCAGGATTCAGCTGGTATTTTTTATCATATCATCCTTTGCAGCAGCCTTTGAGCTGATATTCTCAACAACCCGAGGAGGTCCCGACCGAGCGTCGGAGGTGCTTGTTACCTACCTCTATGAAAGTGCATTTACCCATTACAAATTTGGGTACGGATCAGCTATTGGAGTGGTAATCCTGATCATTACATTTCTGATTGCCATTCTTCTGCTGAGAACCTCGAAAAAAGAAACTGTGGAGCTTTAACATGATGCAGGCAGCAATACCTACAGACAAATCCGGCTTGTTACGCAGTAAGGTCTCACAAGAGATCGGCAGGAACATCTTCCGGCTTATCTGCATAATCTACAGCATTATAATCATATTTCCCTTTATCTGGATGTTTTATAACTCCTTCAAAACAAATTTTGAGTTCAACCAGAGCATCTGGGCGCTGCCGGAAACAATTCGCTGGGAAAACTATGTCCTGGCAATAGATCGTGCAAACATGGGTGTATACATGCTCAACAGCCTGCTGATCGTTTCTGTTGCCATTGTGCTCAATGTTGGATTAAGCGCTGTCATCTCCTACACCATCAGCAGGTTTAAATTCTGGGGATCTAGTCTTATTTACAAGCTATTTCTTGCAGGGATTCTCATGCCGAGAATCCTTACCCTGATTCCCTATTTTTTCCTGATCCACGAGCTAGGCCTGTACAATACAAGATTTTCCGTTATTATTGCGCTGGTGTTCTGGGGTATGTCATTTGCAGTGTTTCTGCTTACAGCGTTCTTCAAGACCCTTCCAACAGCTCTGGAGGAATCAGCAAGAATTGACGGCGCCTCCTACTTCAAAGCCTTTATCTACATCATGCTGCCCCTTGCGCGTTCAGGGCTGATTACCGTTACAATTTTTAATTTCCTTGAATTCTGGAGCACCTATATTCTTCCTCTGACCCTAATCTCTTCGGATTCAAAAAAGCCTGTGGCTCTCGGACTGATGGAGTTCTCTTCAGGAGTAGGGGTGCGGATGGACTACGGCGCAATGTTTGCCGCAAGCATAATGTCAATTCTTCCATTGGTGCTGCTCTTCGCATTCTTCCAGAAGCGATTGATATCAGGGCTTACAGCAGGAAGCATCAAGCAGTAAGCAGCGCAGACATGCCGTTTTGAGATCATACGGGGCAGCAAGTGTCCCGTATGAATCTTCTTCACCGAATCAGTCAGTAATAGTTCCGGAGTAATTGTTTAAAAAAGATATCTGCAAGTTACCGGTACCCCCGATATGGTTAATGAGCGTATGAAGGACCTGAGGTGACTGCAGTCTCCATCTCACTGGATCTTCTGTGCAAGCACCTTTGCGCCGTAGGCCGGGATCTCCCATACAGACCGCTCATTGACCAGATTGTCATCACCGCTGTAAAGCTGCGAGCACGGGTGCATGAACTCCACGGTGCCCGGACGTTCTGATGGATTCATGACAAACAGATACCGCGTTTCATCGGTTGATCTTACCTGGACATCGATGGTGTTGTCACGGCGCACCAGCAGGTCCTGTGAAGAGGGAACCCCTGCTTCCGTTCTGATTCGGCAGTAGAGCTCGCTGAGGGCGGAGGCGTCAAGGCGCCCTCCCAGATACCATGCGCAGCCCTTCCCGAACCGGTGCATGGTGAGTGCAGGTCCTTTGTCAGCCAGACCTCCCTGGAATCGTGCAATGACCTCGGCTCCTTCAAGGTGAATTACATCCTGGTAGTCATGGACTGCAAAACAGCTTCCCGAAGATTCAAGAGTCATCTTCACATCCTCCCCGGGATACAGGGCATCGGTCTCCTCTGTGCGGAGCCCGAGCACCTTTGAAAGCCCGCCTGGTGCACCCCCTGGAATGCAGAG
>PWNW01000109.1 GCA_003557605.1 Spirochaetaceae bacterium | reverse complement strand
TGCCTGAGGACCGGAAGCAGTACGGGCTGGTGACGGAGATGGATGTATATAATAATGTCGCTCTGCCTGGACTCAAGGACAAACTTTCGAAATTCGGTATTATTAATGTGAAGCAGGCCACTGAAGTTGCATCAAGAATGTCGAAGGAACTTGATATGCGCATCCACGGACTTTCCCAGATTGTTACCACGCTGTCGGGAGGAAACCAGCAGAAGGTGGTGCTCGGCAAGTGGCTTTCGATGGAACCGAAGGTGCTTCTCCTTGATGAACCGACACGAGGCATTGATGTTGTTGCAAAGGAAGAGGTCTATAAACTGATGGAAAGACTGGCGTCGGACGGAGTGGCCATGCTGGTGATTTCCAGTGAGATGCAGGAGGTT
Organism: Spirochaetaceae bacterium; assembly: GCA_003557605.1. Lineage (GTDB taxonomy): Bacteria > Spirochaetota > Spirochaetia > PWKH01 > PWKH01 > PWKH01. Next base: position 6,885 of record PWNW01000109.1, on the reverse strand, counting down.
CTCAGCATTGCCGACAGAATTGCGGTAATGTGCGACGGTACGATAACCGGAGAACTCATGCCCGAAGATTTCAGCGAAGAAAATGTAATGAAACTCGCAACGGAGACAACAAGACATGGTTAACATGAAAAGAATAGCAGGAATAACAATCCTGCTGCTGGCAATTGTCGCTGTGACGACAATTATTGATTCCAGGTTTTTAAGTCCCTTTAACATCCGGAATGTACTGCGCTGGACCGGGCTGTTTGGTATCTTGAGCCTCGGGGCTGCTTTTGTCATCATTACCGGGGGGATTGACCTTTCCATCGGTTCGGTGGTTGCTTTGATAGGGACTCTATCCGCATATATGATGGCGCGTCAGGGAATATCGGTATTCCTTACCCTGATAACCATGCTGCTGCTGGCCATGGGGCTTGGCCTGATTCACGGACTGCTTGTTACGAAGGTTCGTGTCCAGCCCTTTGTGGTGACCCTCTGCGGACTGTTCATATATCGAGGAATGGCTCGATTCGTCGTTGGTGATATGACCCAGGGATATGGAACAGGCTTTGAGGGCTTGAAGGTTCTGGCAAAGGCACGGGTTCCTTCATCCTTTTGGCCGGGAACTCCTCCGCAGTTCATCATCAACTGGTCAATACCGATGCCGTTTATTATCCTGATGATTCTCGCTGTTATCCTTGCCGTGGTATTGAACAAATCAGTATACGGAAGGCATCTGCTTGCTCTGGGGAGCAATGAAGCTGCTGCACGGTACAGCGGTATTCATACCCACAAGGTCATCATCATTGCCTATATGATATCTGCAACCTTTGCAGGACTTGGCGGACTTCTGTTCTCCCTTGACCTCAACACGGTACAGCCTTCTGCTTCCGGCCAGATGTATGAGCTCTACGCCATTGCCGCATGTGTTGTTGGCGGTATCAGCCTGAGGGGCGGTGAGGGAAATATCGCTGGAGTAATAATCGGAACGGCAATCGTCCGGGTGCTCTACAACTCCATTAATATTGCAGGAATTGCAACTCAGCTTGAATTTGCGGTTCTTGGTATGGTTATTCTCATTGGAGTATCTGTTGACGAGATTGTGAAGATGATTAACGAAAAACGACGGGTTATGGCCACCGCAGATCCAGAAGCACTGCAGAAGAAAAAATCGACAGCATAACACATGAAATCACAGACATATGCCGGCATCACTGATGCCGGCATACGCTTCAAGTGCAGGGCAGAGGAAGGCTGCGGCACATGCCGTATCCACACAGACAGGCTGCCCCGGGTATCGTGTGCTCAAGAAGAGCAGGGAAATAAGTTGAGGAGGAAATAATGGCAAAGTATCTTGGGAGAGAGTGGAAAAAGGAAGAGCTGCGTTCATATTTTTCTGATATTACCGCAGCTGCAGGAGCGGTGCCGTTTACCTATTCAGACGGGAAAGGTGAAGGAGTCCGGGCAGTCGAGATGCATACCGGTTCGGGGCTGCAGCTTACTGTGCTTCCAGGCAGGGGAATGGACATCCATGACTGCAGATATAAAGGTCTTCCTCTTCAGTTTTTCTCATCCACCGGTATGACATCCCCTGCATACTATGAGGAGCCTGGAGTACGGTGGCTGCGTTCTTTTTTCGGAGGACTGCTTGCCACATGCGGTATTACCTACTGCGGAGCTCCCTGCACTGATCAGGGCAAGGAACTTGGTCTTCATGGAAGAATAGCCAATGCCGCTGCGGAACAGGTTTCAGTTAATCAGGACTGGGAGGGTGATGAGTATGTGATTTCTGTGGCCGGAAAATTACGGGAGGCCTCAGTAATGGGAGAGAATCTTCTGCTTACCAGAACTGTCACGTCCCGTCTGGGATCTGCTGGGTTTACCTTGGAGGATGTTGTAGAAAACCGCGGGTTTGAACCTCAGCCGCTGATGCTGATGTATCACTTCAATTTTGGATTCCCTCTGCTGTCAGAGACAGCTCGGGTTGCGGCCCCCTTTGCATCAACCATTCCCAGGGATGCGCAGGCTGAGGCTGACAACGGAATTGCCGAGCATGACAGATTTACTGCTCCGCAGCGCAGATATATGGAGAAGGTGTTCTACCATGATAATGCCTGCGGTGATGACGGAAGGACCTTTGCCGCCCTGGTGAACGAAGAAGCTCCTGGCGGTCCCCTGGGAATTGTTCTTCGGTACAGCAAGCATGAACTTCCCGAATTCACTCAGTGGAAGATGATGAACAAGGACTGCTATGTTTGCGGTCTTGAACCGGGTACTGCAAAATCTACCAACAGGGCAGCAGTCCGAGAAGAGGGCAAGCTGCAGATGCTGGAACCCCAGGAAATTCGACGGTTCACCATAGATTTCGAGGTGCTGGATACCTTAGAGCAGATAAAACAGGTGCAGAAACAGGCTGAAGAGATTCGTGCCGGGTACGGCAGGTAAGGGGGAATCGCTATGAACGGAAGTGATGTCCGGGAATTAATCAGGAAGGAAATTGAGCGAGACAACGGGGTCCTTCGCCTGAAGCCCTGCTGGGTGGCCCGAAACTTTCTCGAACCTGGTAAACGCCTCGGTCTGAGGGAAGAGGAATATGATGTAGGAGAGCGGGGATGGATCTGTGAACGATGGCTTGGGTCTGAAACCGAAGCAGACAACGCAGTGAAGCATGAAAACGAAGGACTCTCCTTCCTTGACATTCCCGGCAGGGAGCTTCTGCTCAGGGATGCGGTCAGCCAGGCTGGTGATCTTATTATGGGAGAGGAGTATGCCCTGAATCACAGGAATCTGGGACGGCTGGCTAAGATATTTGACTTTAAAAGCAGGATATTCTTTCATCTTCATCAGACCCAGGAGGAGGCTGCAAAGATAGGGGCTACCTCGAAGGAGGAGGCATACTACTTTCCTGAAGGAGTTGACCTAGGCCCCCATCCGGAAACGTTTTTTGGTGTTCATCCCTATATTGTTGAACAGAATCTGCAGTATGAAATACTGCTGCCATATCTGGAAAAATGGGACAGTGAGGGGATTTTGAAGCATTCACGGGCATATCTGAATGTTCCTGGGGAGGGCTTTCATCTTCCTGCCGGGGTTCTTCATGCTCCAGGTACAGCATTGACCATTGAACTGCAGGAACCGTCTGATGTTATGGCAGTCTTTCAGTCCAAGGTCGACGGACTTGATATCTCCAAAGACCTGCTGTTAAAGGATGTAGAAAAAAGTGCCGTCGAACAGCGGGGAGAGAAGGCGGCCCTTGATCAGCTGGTCTGGGAAATAAACGGCGATCCCTACTTCTATGAAAACAGGCACACCCCTCCGGTTTTTATAGAAGAGACCGCATCTGAGAAATCCAGGGAATACTGGATCTACTACAATACTACCCGGTTCAGCGGGAAGCGGCTTGTGGTGTCCCCCGGGGAAGAGACAGTCATCAGCGACCTGGGGGTCTTCAATATCCTGGTATGGCGCGGGAAGGGAGAGATCGGCGGAATACCCGTTGAGGGCGGCTGCTTTGGAAGCGATGAGCTGCTGGTAACCCATGACCGGGCGGTGGAAGGTGTCACCTACCGAAATACCGGTGAAGCTGACCTTGAAATATTAAAGTTCTTCGGCCCTGATATCAATAACGATGTGGTGCCCTATCTGAAATCATATCCCTATTGAATTAACAGAGCTCTCATGCAGGAGGAGAAGAGAAATGATTGAAAAAAGAAAACCAAAGATTGGACTTCTAGGAATAATGCACGGTCTGTATGATGAAAAACAGCCTGAAATAACCCAAGAACAGGAGCAGTTTGCCCGTGATGTTGCTGCACAGCTGTCTGATGCAGCGGATGTAACCTTTGAAAAGGCGGCAAAGAGCCGGGAGCAGATTGAGGAAATTACAGCGAAATACAACAGGGAAGGATATGACGGAATAATGATCGTCATGCTCCTCTACAGTCCAGGATTCAGGCTGATTGGCGCATTAAGGGAAAACCGGCTTCCAATTATGCTGGCAAATATTCAGCCGCTGCCGACGGTTACATCCGACTGGGACTGGAAACGGCTGACGACGAACCAGGGAATTCATGGTGCCCAGGATACGGCAAATATGCTCTACCATGCGGGAGCTGATCCTGCAGTCATTACCGAAGACTGGAAGAGTGATGAGTTTAAGCGCTTCTTCCAAGATTGGGCTAAGGCCGCTCAGACATTCCAGGCAATGAAAAAAATGCGTATTGCAGTTTTCGGCAGAATGAAAGGGATGGGAGACATCGTCGGAAATGATGAGAAGTTTTTCCGAATGCTCGGCCCGGAGGTGTTCTTCGAGGGCATCGGAGACATTTACAAACTGATGCAGAAGGTCAGCGATGCGGATGTTGAGAAGAGCATGGCTGAAGACAGAAAGCGCTTTGAAGTTGATCCTAAGCTGACAAAACAACGGCATGCTTATGCTGCACGGATGCAGCTTGCCTTTGAGCGGTTTCTCTCTGAAAACGGCTTTAACGGGTTCAGCGCAAATTTTGATGTATTCCGAGAAGACGGGCGTTTTGAGCAGATCCATATGCTTGCGGCATCCAATTTGATGGCCAAGGGATATGCCTACTCCAATGAGGGGGATGTGCATACAGCAGCCCTGGTAGGAGCAGGACATGTTCTGGTTGGAGATGCACATTTCACGGAAATGTACTCACTGGATTTTGAAAAAGATTCAGCTCTGATGAGCCATATGGGAGAGGGGAACTGGAAGATTGCCCGTAAAGACCGCCCCGTCAAGCTGATTGACAGGGAGCTGGAAATCGGAGGTCTTGACAATCCTCCCACCACGGTGTTCAGTGCCCAGCCCGGACCTGGTACCTTGGTAAGCCTTGCTCCTCTTGATGATGTTGACTACCGGCTGGTGATTGCTGAAGGCGAGATCCTTGATACCGAGGAATACCGGAATGTCCCCATGACCTATTTCCACTTCCGACCGGATACCGGAATCAGGCAGGCGATGGACAGCTGGCTGCTGCTGGGAGGCACCCACCACCAGACGCTTACCCTTGGGAGACAGTCGAGGCGTTGGGAGATGCTCTGCGATATGCTGAAAATTGACTGCGTCCAGGTATAGCTTAGGAGCAGGGAACATTCAAGCAGGGCAGTAACTAAGCTGCCCTGCTGTGCTGTATAGATGATATGGAGGAAATTGTGGAAACAGGGTATGTGATGGCTATAGATCAAGGTACAACAGGAACGCGGGTCATCCTGTTTGACCATGAGGGAGAAATTCGTTCTTCCGCATACCATGAGGTGCGTCAGATCTTTCCCCACCCCGGATGGGTGGAGCACGATCCCAGGGAATACTGGGATACGGTAATGCGAGGTACTGACGAGGCCTTGAAGGCCGGCAATATAAAGCCTGAGGAGATAAACAGCATAGGCATTACCAACCAGAGGGAGACGACAATTTTCTGGGACCGATATACCGGTGAGCCGCTGTATCATGCTATTGTATGGCAGTGCCGCCGTTCAGCCGATATCTGCGAGGAGCTGAAATCTGCAGGGTATGAGCAGCTGGTAAGGGAGCAAACCGGGCTGGTAATTGATGCTTACTTCTCCGGTACGAAGATTAAATGGATCATTGATAACGTCGATGGGGTGAAGGAGAAAATCCAGCAGGGCAGGGTCTGCATGGGGACCATTGATTCCTGGCTGATGTGGAAGCTCAGCGGAGGAGCATACCATGTTACGGACTACAGCAATGCTTCAAGGACCCTGCTGCTGAATGTGCATACCCTGCAGTGGGACCCGCAGCTTCTTGAGATGCTTCAGATCCCTGAATCCATTCTTCCGGAACTGAAGCCCACCAGCGGTACCTTGGCGGTTACGTCGCCGAGTGTGTTTTTTGGACAGGAGATTCCCATCGCAGGTGCTGCGGGTGACCAGCATGCGGCAACCTTCGGGCAGACCTGTTTTGAAAAGGGTATGGCGAAAAACACCTACGGAACAGCATTGGCTCTGATGATGAATATTGGAGAGCAGTTCATGCTTTCCGACCACGGTCTGACAACTGATCTGCTGTGGCATATGGACGGGAAGACATCCTACGGGCTTGAAGGGGTGGTATTTATCGGCGGGGCCGCAGTGCAGTGGCTCAGGGACGGACTGAGCATCGTGAAGGATGCCCGGGAATGCAGCAGCCTTGCAGAGACAGTTGATGATACCGGCGGAGTATATATGGTGCCGGCGTTTACGGGACTGTGCGCGCCCTACTGGGACATGTATGCCCGGGGAACGATTGTGGGAATTACCAGGGGGACACAGCGTGCCCATATAGCCCGCAGCGCTCTAGAGGCTATGGCCTACCAGACCCGGGATGTTCTTGATGCGATGATCAAGGATTCCGGTGTTGTTCCTGAAAGCTTGAGGGTTGACGGAGGTGCTGTGAAGAGCGAATTCCTGATGCAGTTTCAGGCTGATCTGCTGGGTATTCCCGTTGAACGGCCGAAGGTGTCTGAAATGGCGGCAAGGGGAGCAGCATATTTGGCGGGATTGGGGACTGGTTTCTGGAAGGATACCTCGGAACTTTCAAGTCATTGGAAACTGGAAAAGATGTTCATGCCGAGGATAGGAGAGGATCAGCGGGATTCTCTGTACTTCGGATGGCAGGAGGCGGTTAAGCGGTCTATGCATTGGGACAACCGGGAGAAAAACCGTACATAGTGTTGTGAATGCAACATTGTTAGGATTGACAATGTTATATTTCTAACATTATAATGGTGTTAAAGTTTCATATAGTGTTGTAACCTACCACGGGGCTTGCCCCGTGGCTTTTGAAAGAAAGCCACAAGGTTACCAGACCACTAACAGGAGGTAAAGTTGTTAGTAAACGATAGGGAAGAAATTAGGAACGAAAGTGTGTCGCACCAGCACTTTCCTCTT
>PWNW01000013.1 GCA_003557605.1 Spirochaetaceae bacterium | reverse complement strand
TTACCGGGAACAGTGAAATATACCTGTTCACCATGCCTTTGCCGTGGAACTCCTTGCCGCTTCAGTCCGCAGCACCGAGCTCGCCATTTTATCTGAGCCGGGCAGAGTATTGGGGTGTAAGCGGATTGTCCTTTGTGTTTCTTTTTCATTTGGTGTTTACAGGAGTAATTATTATCGGCACCCTGCTGGTCGGCAGGCGGTGGCAGTGTTCCACTTTGTGTCTGTTTAACGGATGCATCGCTGAAGTCTTTTCCCCGGCCTTTCCAGTGTTTGGGAAGAAAAAGCCGCTGTCTTCCCTGCATCTGAAACGTTTAGCGGTTCTGCGCTGGGTGTTTTTTTCTCTGGGATGGTTCTTTTCGCTCTATTGGGTTACCTTTCTTCTGAATATGCACTCCGGCCATTGGATGAATGAACTTGCCCAGATAGAAATTATGAAATATCTGTTTCCAGAGCTTCTGGCAGCCATGGCCTTCTGGCTCTTTATGAGCGGCAGAGGATACTGCTTTTACTGTCCTGCAGGGACCATGACAGCGTTTGTTGGAAAATGGGTCGGTCAAAGAATACGAACAAATCTGAGCTCGTGCATACACTGCAGCAAATGCAGTCAGATTTGTCCTATGCAGATTGATATTTCCGGTCCTGCATCAGCAGGGGAGGATGTTAAATCAATACGCTGCATTGGATGCGGTCATTGCGTAGATGTGTGCCCTGTGAGGACACTTGAATATACTACACATTTATTAAGCAGGTTCTCAAACAGGCCTCACTAAAAGCCATTGTTCAGAAGTATGGTTTCTGTGAACTGACAGATGCAGAAGATTGTCGCAGGGAAAATATCAGGATCACCGAAGATGCAGTACATATATGGCGATATATAGGTAAACGAAGCACTTTCTTGTTGCCAATGTCGTAAAAACATGAGAAATTCATTACATCATGGATGAACTTCGTTGCATTGTAGAGCGCATCACCTTCCAAAACACAGAAAACGGATACACAGTCATTAAATGCAAGGCTAAGGGACATCGTGAACTGGTAAGCGTTGTCGGCCTGATGCCGTCAGTGTGTGTCGGCACTGTGCTTCATCTGCAGGGTGTCTGGAAACATGAGGTTAAATACGGCCGGCAGTTTTCCGTTCATTCCTACAAAGAAATTCTCCCCCGGACGATCTACGGCATTGAAAAGTATCTGGGTTCAGGTTTGATTAAGGGTATAGGCCCAGTCTTTGCTGAAAGGATCGTAGGTGTTTTCAAAGAGAAGACCCTTGATGTCATCGAGCACGAACCGGACAGGCTTCTTGAGGTCAGCGGTATTGGAGAATACCGGGTTTCCTGTGTGAAAAAGAGCTGGCAGGAGCAGAAAGCAATAAAGAATATTATGATCTTTCTGCAAAGCTATGGGGTCAGCACCAGCCATGCGACGAGCATCTTCAAGACCTACGGAACAGAAAGCATCAGCATAGTAAAAAATAATCCTCACAAGATCGCCGATGATATTTGGGGAATTGGGTTCAAGACTGCAGATACCATTGCAGAGAAGCTGGGTGTTGCGAAGGATGCAGCTGTCAGGCTGCGTTCAGGCCTGCTGTATGCCCTTCAGAAGTTTTCAGAAGATGGACACTGCTTCGCCTGCTCTGATGAGCTCTGCAGGAGCGCTTCAGAAATACTTGAAACAACTGCCGAGAAGCTCTTCCCCGTCTTGGATGATATGGCACGGTGCGGGGATGTGACTGCTGAAGATAAGGCCGTCTATCTCCCGCTGTATTATTTATCCGAGAAAGGCACAGCCGAGAAGATTCTGACCCTGGTCAGAGCAGCGGGAAAGAGGGGGAATAAAGAACTGAACGGCAGGAAGCCCAAGGGCATCAACTATGATGAAGTCCAAATTGAAGCAATCAGGACAGCCATGAACAGCTCGTTCATGGTGATCACCGGCGGGCCTGGAACCGGAAAGACGACAACTACCCTCGGCATCATCCAGGCCTGTCAGAGCTTGGGTCTGCAGGTGCTGTGCGCAGCCCCTACAGGGAGGGCGGCAAAGAGGATGTCCGAAGCTTCCGGAATAGAGGCTAAAACCATACATCGGCTCCTTGAATACAAACCTCCGCACGGCTGGCAGAGAAACTCTGAAAACCCTCTCCAGGGGGACGTCCTGATTATTGATGAATGCTCGATGATCGACATCATCCTGATGCATAATCTGCTGAAGGCGGTGCCTGATGGCATGCGGATTGTCATGGTGGGTGATACAGACCAGCTGCCTTCAGTGGGTGCCGGGAATGTGCTCAATGACATCATATCTTCAGGGGTTGTTCCAGTGGTGAGGCTGGAGCGAATCTTTCGGCAGGCCCAAGGCAGCCGAATTATTATGAACGCCCACTGCATCAACCAGGGCAGGCACATAGACATTTCCAACGGAAAGGGCTCCGATTTCTTCTATATTGAAAGCAGTACACCTGAGGATGCCTTGGAGAAAGTCCTGGACCTGGCGGCTGCACGGCTTCCCGGGTACTACCGAGCTGACCCGATACGGGACATCCAGGTGCTCACCCCTATGCAGCACGGTGCTGTCGGGACTGCTAACTTGAACAGGATGCTTCAGGAGCGGTTAAACCCCTCTTCAGAATCATCGTACAAACCGAGCATCAGCCGAGCAGGCATAATGTACAAGCTTTATGACAAGGTGATGCAGATCAGGAATGACTATGATAAGGAGGTCTTCAACGGCGACATCGGCACCATCACGGATGTCAATATTGAAGATCAGGAACTGACAATCACCTTCGACGGCCGCAGGGTCCTCTATGACAGGTCAGACTTAGACGAAGTTATGCTTGCCTATGCAGTCACCATCCATAAATCCCAGGGATCGGAGTACCCCATTGTGGTCCTGCCCTTTATGATGGCCCATTACGTGATGCTCCAGCGGAATCTGCTGTATACTGCAGTAACCCGGGCCAAGAAGGTCCTCGTGCTGATAGGAGAGAAAAAGGCCCTCGGGTATGCGGTCAGGAACCGGAAGGCAATTGACCGCTGCACCAGACTGAGCATGAGACTGAAGGAAGCCTCCAGCAACACCTCATGAGGGATGCTTCTTCGTATCTGACCGTCTCAGTTCCATTGTTCAGGAGTTGCTGATATGATAATATTCATGGGTCCGGAGAACAGGAGGAGAAGATGATTTTTACAAGCAGTGCAGGTGATATCTATTATGAGGTCCACGGTCCCGAGAATGCTCCGGTGCTCGTCTTCACCCATGGCGTCATTATGGACCATCGGACCTTCATCCCCCTGATAGAAGCTTTTTCAGGCGCCTATAGGATCCTCCTTTGGGATATGCCCGGTCATGGAGCATCATGTTCTGAAGCTCACAGCTTCAGCTTTTCAGCTGCAGCAGCATGCCTTATCGGCCTGCTGGACGAAATCCATGCTGATGAGGCAATACTTATCGGTGTGTCCTTGGGAGGACATATCTCACAGTATGCTGCGCATCATTACCCGGACAGGGTTTCTGCAGTTGCCGTAATCGGAAGCATCCCCCTTCACCGCCGCTTCAGCAGGGCGGTGAAATTCCTTCTGCCTGCGGCGGTTTCAGCGTCTATGGCGATGCTGATGATGCTTCCGGAAAAGACCTTCATTGCCCTCAACAACAGAGGAAAAGCTTCTTCACCTGAAACCCTGCAGTATCTTGCTGAATTATCGAAGAGGGCGGGGAAGAAGCATATTGCACAGCTTCATAGCGCAATGCTCTCAGAGATTTTAACTGGCATCGAAGCTCCCGTTACCCAGCCGCTGCTCATCGCCCATGGAGAGAAGGAAATATCTTTGAACATACGGTTGGCAAGACAATGGCATGCATCAGTCCCTGACAGTACCTATGCAGTTATTTCTGGAGCCGGACATGTGGCGAACCAGGATAATCCGGAGGAATGCAGCCGTCTGCTTGGAACGTTTTTTGAACAGCTGCAGGCCGCCGGGAAGCCCAGTATTAATGAACCTTTTTGAAGTTTCCCGGCAAGTGCTCATCCCCTTCAGATAGAGAACACTGCGCAAGAGTTACAGGTGAAGCAGCTTAGTAATTCCGATATTGCTGTTTCCTTGATGTTGCGGTATTGTAGCATATCGGATGTTCGTTTCTTTTGTAAGCGAACTAAATATAACATTGAGTTTATACTGCCTCTTTTATGGAAACCAGGCAGATAAAGGGTTGTTTGTACATGGGGCTTACGAGTCTGCATCTGGTCGGAATTGTCATCACCTTTGCTTTAGTATGTATGGTAGGGGTGTATTCCGGAAAACAGGTGAAAAATTCCAAGGATTTCTCTGTCAGCAGCTACCGTTCCGGCCCCTTTATGGTGATGGGAACAATCCTGGGAACCATGGTGGGAGGGTCCTCCACCATAGGCACCGCTCAAATGGCCTTTCTTTTTGGTTTTTCAGCCTGGTGGTTCACCCTTGGATCAGGGATAGGCTGCCTGCTGATTGCCCTGTTTCTCATTAAGCCTTTGAGAGACTCTAAGCTGGAAACCATTCCCCGGCTTATTTCTTCCAGCTACGGCAGGACAGCAGGAATTACAGCAACTGCATTCATCTCCGTTGGTACCTTCATTAACGTGGTACCCCAGTTTTTCGCATCCACCGTTCTGCTTTCATCTATGTTTTCCCTTGAATTCCGTATTGCAGCAACAGTCACTGCCCTCCTGATAACCCTCTATGTCTTTTTCGGCGGGGTATGGGGAACTGGACTCATTGGGATTATGAAGACAGTTTTGACTTTCTCAGCCATGATTGTCCTCGGTGCCGCAGCAATCGCAGTCTCAGGGGGTATCAGGGGGTACACAGCCTTCTTTCCTTCATACCCATGGTTCAGCCTCTTCGGCAGGGGAGTGAATACCGATTTAGCCTCCGGGTTCTCCCTGCTGGTGGGGATTCTTACCAGCCAGATCTATTTTCAGGCAGTCTTTTCCGCCCGGAGTTTTGAGGCAGCCAGGACAGGCGCCCTTGTAAGCTCCCTGCTGGCCCCTCTGATCGGACTGGGAGGCATCATGGTTGGTCTTCATATGAGGATGCATTTTCCCGAGATGAACCCTGCCCAGGCGCTGCCGATGTTCATACTTCATTACATCCCTCCGTTCTTTTCCGGAGTTCTGCTGTTCACCCTGCTTCTGGTGACCATCGCCTCCGGTGCAGGACTTACTCTTGGGGTCAGCACCATACTCAACCGGGACATCTTCCTGCGCTTACGTCCTTCCACCAGTGAGAAAACCTCCCTGATGATGTACAGAGTGTGTATTGTTGCTGTTACCTTGGCGGCTCTTGCTGTGGGACTTATTGCCCGGGGAGAAGTGCTGATACTCAACTGGGGATATTTAGCACTGGGCATCAGGGGATCAACAGTATGCTTTCCCCTGCTTACAGCAATTTTCATGAAGCAGAGAATTTCACCTTCCTACGGCACTGCGGCAATCATCGTGAGCCCGCTTATTGTGATCTTGGGATACATTCTTCCCTTTACATTAAATGGATTGTACCTTGGGCTTGCAGCAAGTCTGATGCTTCTGACCATCGGGTACTTGAAGGGACACCCCAACGGAGAGATTCAAGATTGATTATACGTACTGGAATACCTCGCAGCTGAAGTTGACACCATGCCCTGTACCGATAGTACTATTGGAGCAGGGTTCCAGCGGACAGATGTTGTCCCAGGATCCAGAACTATTCACTTAGGAGCCTTTGCATGCATCATTCACCTGTCAGCATATCCTTTTTTCAAGCAGAGACCTCTTCAGAAATCAGTATCACCCATGAAGGTGCGCTGAAGAGCCTGCTTGACAGAATTGAGCAGCTTGAGCCGACTATTCAGGCGATGCTTCCCGAGCCGGGACGTAGAAGCCGGGTTCTGGAGGAACTGGGGGTCCTTCTGCATCAGTACCAGGATACCAGGAGAAGACCGAAACTCTTTGGAGTCCCCTTCGGGATAAAAGACATCTTTCATGCTGACGGGTTTGAGACTTATGGAGGGTCAACGCTTCCCCCTGAGCTGCTTTGCGGGCCTGAGTCCCAGGCGGTATCCCGGCTGAAGAGAGCAGGTGCTGTTGCCGCAGGGAAAACTGTCACAACGGAGTTTGCATACATGCATCCAGGTCCCACACGAAATCCATGGAACATTGAATGCACCCCGGGGGGGTCCAGCAGCGGTTCAGCTGCCGGGGTAAGTGCCGGATACTTTCCCTTTGCATTGGGGACCCAGACAGTCGGCTCAGTGATCAGACCGGCATCATTCTGCGGGATTGTCGGATTCAAGCCCAGTTTCGGAAGAATTCCCGCAGACGGGATGATTCAGTTTTCCATATCGGCAGACCATGTCGGAATCCTGGCCGCAGATACCCGTACAGCAGCAGCGGTATCTGAGGTGCTGCTTGATCATTGGAATGCTTCACGATTCGAGTTACCCCAAGAGGTCAGAACCTCAAAGATCATCATTCTCAAGGATGCCTATACTTCCCAGGCTTCAGCTGAAGCCCGGGAAGCAGTGGAAAAAACTGCAGACGTACTTGCCCGGGAGGGATTTGCTGTTGAAGAAGCAGGACTCTTTGATGATATTGAAATGTTGAATGAAGTCCATCAGCGCATGATAGCCCGGGAGTTCCGGGATGTGCATGCGCCATGGTTTCAGCACTACAGCTCGCGTTACGCTGAACCAAGCAGGAGACTCATTGAGCTGGGAGATCAGGTTGGTGAACGGGAGCTCATGGAGGCACGAAACGGAAGGATGAAGACCAGAAGTGCGGTGAACCAGCTGCTGACAGCCAGAGGAGCTGATGCCATTCTTGCACCCAGTTCCGGGTCTTCTGCACCCGAGGGAATATCATATACCGGCTCTCCTCTGCTGAACCTTCCCTGGACATACGCAGGAGTTCCGGCGGTGACTGTTCCTGCTTTCCTCTCCCCAAGGAATCTGCCTTTAGGTGTGCAGTGCATTGGAGGATTCGGTCAGGATGAACAGCTGCTTTCCCTGGCATCCCGGATTGAACATATTCTCAAAGTCAGGGGATGCTTCCCCTTTCCAACAGGTCACAATTCCCCGCCCTCTTGATACTGCTGTTGAGAGAACCGGGGAGATGGAATTTCCTGATGACGCACATTGCGAATCCGCAGAAACTGGATCACCATGATCAGGGCATATGCCAGCAGGAACAGGGGAAGGAACACCATGCCTGCTGAACCGGTTAACAGGCCGAAGAGGGGAGGCAGCAGGGTTGATCCGGTGTATGCCGCAGCCATCTGAAAGCCGATAATTGTCTGAGAACTGGCACTGCCGAAGCGCACAGGGGTT
>PWNW01000276.1 GCA_003557605.1 Spirochaetaceae bacterium | reverse complement strand
CCTGAAGGACCTGCAGCTGGCGGCAGCTGAAATGAACTGGAGGGCTTTTGACGACCTGTGGTTTTCCAACCGGAGGGTCCATGAAATTACCATGACCGTCTCATGGGACGGCATGACGGTGCCTGCCTGGGAGCTGATCGAGGATGATGACCCGGGGGATCCTGCACGGCTGCTTTTCTGGGGTTCTCCCTACTTCGACCATATAGCCCTTGATGCACGGACAGTGCGGGACTGCCGAACCTGTCCTGTCTTTCCCATGGAGCAGGAGCTTATCAGCAGGGAGTTTCCCGACCGCCTGGTGCTTCGTGAACCGAAGATGCCAGATGAGGGGACCTGGGTGACCGTAACCCTGGAGGTGGGCAGATGAACGATGCATTTCAAATATTTCTTCTTGGTGCAGCAGCCTCCTTTGGTCCATGCCTTCTGCACTGCTCTTCGGTGGTACTTCCCTATATTGCCGCATCTGACCGAACCTGGAAGCAAAGCGTCGCAAGCATGGGGATTTTCCTGGCTGCCCGAATCTGCATCTACACCCTCCTGGGACTTGCGGCAGGGGCGCTCGGCAGGGCGGCAAGCATCGCCCTGCATACTCACCAGGACACGATTATGACCGTTGGAGGCCTGGTGATTATCGGGTTCGCCCTGCTGATCATCCTGGGGTATGATCCCGGTCACCGTCTGTGCCTCAGGGTCCAGAGAGTTCATCACCGCAGCCGGGTGGTGATCCTTATTACCATGGCTGCGGTGATGGGGCCCTGCGCATCCCTTGCGGGAATGCTGGCATTTACCGCCCTGGCATCAGAAACGGTTCTCCAGGGAGGGCTTTTCGGTCTGGCCTTCGGTCTTGGGAAGGCTTTCTCTCCCCTGCTTCCCCTGGCCGCCGCGGCCGGTCTGGTATCAGGGAAGATAGCCGGACATCCCAAGGTGCTCAAGGGGTTTTCCCTTGCCTGCGGAATCCTGATGGCCCTTCTGGGGCTCAGGCTGATGATCTACTTCTGATGCAGGTCCTCATAGGCCCATCCGGTAAGCATCTCGCAGGTACTGCGTATATGTTCGTCTGCCTCTTCTTTGGATCCGCCCGAGGAGAGCCGGGTTATCTCATCGGTGATGACCCTGTGGGTCTCCGGGGTGATTCTGAACCGCAGGGCTGCTAGAATTCCCAGTATGATGCAGATCAGAGGGAGCAGGGTAAACAGCAGCTTCAGGAGGGAGACGGTCCGTTCGCTCTGCCTCACCGCAAGGGCATCAGAGAGCATCCTGAACAGTTCGTCTGCACGGCGGGATGCCTCCTGGGGATTCTCTTTGATGAGGCCGGTGATCCGCTGCGCCTCCTCTGATGCACCCTGTGCGGCACTGCGCCGCACGGGGTTTTCAATCGACCCTGCAGCACTTCGGATGGTTCCTGCAAATATGTCCATGGCCTCAAGCTCTGCTGGTGCGGCTGACTGTGCGAATGCCTCAGCGGAGTCGGCAAACCGGCCTGCAGCGGTAAGCGCCAGCGTCTCGGTTTCTGAGGGTGTCTGGTATCCGATGAGAAAAAGCATGAACCCCAGCACCGGCATAACCAGCGCTCCCTGGATCAGTTTGCGAAGCAGGGTCATGGCCCCGGCATAGGTGCCGGCACGCTTCTTCCCGGTGATCAGCTGGTCGACGTCAATGACAAAGGGAAGTATGGTATAGGGGATGATCACCCCTGCAGAGAGGCCGCAGCCGATGAGGGCGCTGTTGAGCACCAGCAGCACCGCCGGACTTTGGGGAGGATGAAACGCCATGAGCACCATTCCCAGGGCCATGACGGACATGCCTATAATGAAGGCACGTGCATGCCCCTGCCTGTTTGATATCCAGGCATACAGCGGCACGCAGGCCATCTCTGATATCACCAGGACCGGAAGGAGCACCGCAAAGAGTCCCGGCCTGCCGAGCACATCGGCAAGGTAGAAGAGAAACCATCCCATCAGGATATCCATGGCGGCATAGGAGGCTATATACATCATGATATGGACCCTGAAGGACCTGTTCTTGAAAATGCTTCCGAAGTTTCTGAAGATCCCCTTGCGGTCAGCGGCCTCCCCTTCCTCCAGGGGAAGCTCCCAGGTCCCGAAAAACACGAATATCCAGGGCAGGGCAAAGAACACCCCGAAGCACAGCCCCATGATCAGGTACCCTGTCGAGGGGTCCCGGAAGCTGTGAACCAGCGGCTGGGCAAGACCGCCGGCTATGAGGGCCGCTAGGATGGAGAAGAACATCCTGGTGCCGGTCAGCCTGTTACGTTCCTTGAAGTCCCGGGTCATCTCAGCGGAAAGAGCGGAATAGGGCACCATAGCCATGGTGGTCACGGTGTAGAAGCAGAGATACGCAAAAAAGTAATAGAGGAATACCGGGAAATCACCTGAAAACAGGGAGGGAAACCATGAACGCACCGGCAGCCAGATCAGGGTGAAGGTAAGCGACACAGGAATTACCGCAGCGAGGAAGAACACCCTCCTCCTTCCGAAGCGTGACCTGGTCCTGTCGGTAAGGTATCCCATGAGGGGATCGGAAAAGGAATCCCAAATCTTTCCCAGTCCCGGCACCAGTGCCGCCCACAGCGGAGAGAGTCCCGCAACGGCCACCAGGTAGAACATGGACATGGTCCCGACAATAAAAAATGAACCTCCCCCGTAGAGATCACCGACTCCGTAGCAGAGGAGGTTTCTGAATCTTACATTCCGTTCCATAGAGCATCCCTGTATGTTTCGCAGTATGACTTAGGGTATTTTACACCGTGTATCAAAAAATACAAGGAAATCTTACGGAAAATCTATGCAAAAAACTCCTTTATGATGTCAACGATCTCCCGGCCGATACGGAGCTGAGCCTCCTTGGTGGATGCTCCGATATGGGGAGTCACCGAAACCTTGGGATGGGAGGTAAGACGTCGGTTGTTCGCGGGTTCCTCTGCAAAGACATCTACGGCTGCCGCTGAAAGCTTTCCGGAATCAAGGGCATCGCACAGCGCATCTTCATCCACCAGGCCGCCCCTGGCGGTATTGATCAGTACTGCACCGTCCTTCATGAGCGAAAGTTCTCTTTCACCGATGAGATATCCCTCTTTCTGGGGTTTCGGAAGATGGAGGGAAATAAAGTCCGATTCAGCCAGCAGCGCATCCAGGGTGCAGTGCCTGAAGGGCTCATATTCCGGTTTATGTCCGCTTCTGTTGGTGTAGATTACCTGCATCCCAAGGGCCTGCGCACGGAGGGCTGTCTCCCGGGCTATTCTTCCCATCCCGATAAGGCCGAGGGTTTTCCCGGAAAGCTCAATGCCCTTGTACTGCTTCTTGTTCCATTCGCCGTTTCTCATGGTGACATTGGCAATGTGGATATGGCGAGCAGCGGCAAACATATGACCGACTGCCAGTTCCGCTACCGATGCGCTGGATGCATTGGGTGTGTTTTTCACCGTCAGACCCTTTTCACAGGCATAGTCCACATCAATATTGTCAACCCCTACTCCTGCACGGATGATGAGCTTCAGCCGGCCTGAAGAAACTGCCTGATCAATCAGGGGTTTTCTCACCTTGGTTGCCGAGCGTACCACCAGGGCGTCAAATGCTCCAATTTTCTCTAAAAGTTCATCTGGACCGTAGTGCTCCAGCACTGTCTCAAACCCTGCCTCTTCAAGGGCTTTCACTGCCGTCTGATCAAGGCCGTCGGATGCAAGAATTTTCTTCATTTTGGTATATCCTCTTTTTTTTCTATTTTATTTGTGCAGTCATCAACTAAAAGATATTTTTTTTAGTTTTCCCACAAAAAATATTGTAACACCATATTGCAGATAAATAAACAACAATTTGCAACATTTTGTCAGCTTCCTCGCTGATACCGAGGCTGGAGATGCAGTTTCCTTTCCGTTCTTCAATGTGTATCTTACTGATAAGGGAGATTGATATGACCAACTTTTCCAGAAACAATCTTGATGCAGCTGAATCTGCATACCTGCGTCAGCACCAGGACAATCCGATACACTGGCAGGAGTGGAACAGCGAAACCCTTGCCTATGCACGGGAAAGTGAAAAAATCCTTTTTACAGCGGTGGGATACTCCACCTGCCACTGGTGTCATGTGATGGCCCAGGAGGCATTCTCCGACCCTGACTGCGCAGCATACCTCAACAGGTGGTTTGTCCCGGTAAAAGTGGACCGGGAGCAGCGGCCTGACATCGACCAGTTCATGATGGAGTTCCTGGTGTCATCCACCGGGAGCGGAGGATGGCCGCTGAACGTATTTCTGGCTCCGGACCTCAGACCCTTTTTCGCTATGACCTATGCCTCCCACGAACCCCGGGGAAATCTCACAGGGTTTCTTGACATCCTCAAGCAGGTGAAGTCGTATTACTTCAAATACCAGGATTCCCTGCAGCCCTTTCAGTTCAGCACCCAGCCGCCCGCATCTCCCCCCTTTGACGTGCAGCAGATTGACCGGTTTCTTGAAGAGCATATGGATGATGAGCATGGCGGGTTCAAGCAGCACCAGAAATTCCCTCCCCATACCTCCCTGCTCTACGGGATTACCCGGTCTGCTTCAGGTGAGGGAAGCACCGATGCCTTTGTAACTGCAGCCTTGGATGCAGTCAGCCGGGGAGGACTGCAGGACCATCTGCAGGGAGGGTTTTTCCGGTACTGCACCGATGCGGCATGGACCATCCCCCATTTTGAGAAGATGCTCTATGACCAGGCTATGCTGCTTTGGGTGTTCTCCTTGGCGGCACGAAGATATGCAAGCAGCCTCTACCGGGAAAGCGCCTTGGGCATCATCCGCGCTCTTGATGAGACCTTTCTTGATGAAGGACTGTACTGCGCAGCCCACGATGCTGATACGGACCACCGGGAAGGGGCATCCTACATCTGGACCAAAAAGGAGCTGGAGCAGCTGCTTTCCGAAACCAGCCTGGAGGTCCTGAAAAGAAGCTTTCTCATTCCCGAGCAGGGAAACTTCGAGGGAAGCATTCATCTGGTCCGCAGGGAGGCAGCTCCCCTCCCGGAGGATGTCCGGCAGGTGTGCGAGAGGATGCTGCTGCATCGGAAGAAACGGAAGCAGCCGCTTGTTGACCGAAAGAAACTGACCGAATGGAATGCCCTGACCGGCATCGCCCTGCTGCAGGCCCATCGGCACCTTGAAGTCCCCGGCGCCCTTGAACGCGCCCTTTCAATCCGCAAGCATCTCATGAGGGACCATGTAACTGAATCCTATGAAGTGATCCGAGGCACCTTTGAAGGGTCTGCCATGTCCGGACGGTTCCTGGAGGACCATGCATCACTTCTGCTGTTTCTTACCTTCTGTTATGAGGAGGACCGGGGATTCCGGGACCAGATGGTCCGTCTTGCCGAAGGGCTCAAACGGTTTAAGTCCAACAGAAGCTGGTTTCGTTCTTCAGAGAAGGACTTTCTGCAGGTCCCGGCCCATCGGTTTGACTCACCTTCACCCTCACCCCACGCCCTTGCGGAGTTTGCTGTTTCCCGGACTGCCATGGTGACCGGCGGACTGTACCCCGTCATTCCAACTGGACTGCCCGGAGCCCATGACTTCCGCAATTATGCATCCCTGCATACGGGAGGTCATGTCTACGTTGTGACCTCGCCGAAACCCCTTGAGTGGAATATCCTTCCCCTCAATTCGGTGCAGGCGGAGGGAGAAGCTGTACAGCACTGCTACGCCTGCACCTGCATGGAGGGACTCCCTGGAGAAGCCCGGACGTAAGCATCAAAAAAGTGCTTCAGTCCATCTTCACCCACCGAGCATCTTGTTTTATGCTTTCGATGACCTTCTCAACAAACCTCACGCCCCGCATTCCTTCACGGACCGTGGGAAACCCCCGCTTTTCCCCTGATACCCCTCCCCGGGAAGAGAGGATCGCCTTTCCGGCATTGCGGTAGATGTCTGCAAATGCTTCAAGAAATCCCTCGGGGTGTCCATGGGGAAGCGATGAGCTGCTCCTGGCGGAGGCGCAGAGATAGTCATTGCCCCGTTTCAGGATTTGTTCGGGCTGCCCCAGGGGGGCATAGAAAAGGTAATTAGGGTTCTCCTGCTGCCAGGAGAGGCTCCCTTTTTCGCCAAACACCTTTACGTGAAGCCCGTTCTCTTCCCCTGCGCATGCCTGGGAAACGGTAATGAGGCCGCGGGCCCCCGAGGTGAACCGCAGCAGGATGTCAGCACCGTCCTCGAGCTGTCTTCCCGGCAGAGCCCGGGAGGCCTCAGCACAGAGCTGATCTATCTGCAGACCGGTGATCAGGGATATTAAATATTCCCCATGGGTTCCGATATCAGCGACGGCACCGGAAATTCCCGACCTCTCCGGATCGGCCCTCCACAGATCCTTGTCATCTGCGGCGAGCATCCACTCCTGAAGGTATATGACCATGACCTTGGTGATGTTCCCCAAAACTCCGCTGCTCACCATGTCGGCTGCCTGCTTCACCATGGGATATCCCGCATAGGTGTAGGTTACCGCACAAACGGTCCTCTTTTCCTCGCACAGCCGGACCAGCTCCTCGGCCTCCTGACTGGTGTGCACCAGCGGCTTGTCGCAGATCACATGGAAGCCTGCTTCAGTGAATGCCTTCACCACCGGATAATGCAGATGGTTGGGGGTTACAACGGAGACTGCTTCAATACGGCGCTCCTCGGGAAGCTTCAGCTCCTGTTCAAGCATCTGCTCCCAGCTTTCGTATATCCGGTCATCCGGCAGTCCGATATCTCTTCCCGACTCAAGGGATTTTTTCGGTGTTGAGGAAAGCGCCCCGGCACAAAGCTCATACATCCCGTCAAGCAGGGCTGCCCTGCGGTGCACAGCCCCGATAAAGGCACCCCTTCCTCCGCCGACCATTCCCAGTCTGATTCGTCCGTTCATAGGGTCTCCGTTACGAATTCTCGCGCTGCTGTCTGGTCATGTATTCATGCTCCCTGGCAACATCGATAATCACATCCTTCAGTTTCATCTCCAGGGAGTTTTCCGTGGTCATGGCAAATGCTATCTCACCGGGACTTTCACTGGCCGCCTTGATCGCCCTGACAATCCTGAACACCTCTTCACGGGTGAATCCGTTGATCACCACTACCTTGCCGTTTATGTACTTTTGTTCATCCATACCCCATGGTATCCGTTGAGCTGCAGGAAGACAAGGGAAAAATGCCCCATGTCTGCATCACTATCCCTTCCACATATTACCGCATCATAGTACCATGTTCCTGTACCCAGGAGGGTGACGGGCACATGAAGAGATTCTTTGCAGCAGTGATGCTGATGTTTGCTATGAACTGCCTGGCCGGGCAGACCCATATACTATCCCAGGAAGGGGTGATCCGTTCT
>PWNW01000126.1 GCA_003557605.1 Spirochaetaceae bacterium | reverse complement strand
TGGTATGGGCATCAGGGTAGAAATATCTACCGTTTTGTCTGCAGCGATACGGAACATATAGAGCAGGGCCCGAGGGGTGTAGGAAAGACTGTGCTGTTCAGGCAGATACGTTCAATGACAAGAAATTCTATCTACATATCATCTAATACGCTTAACCGGAGACAATCGCTGTTTGATGCCGTGATGTATCTGCGTTCAGCGTTTTCAATTCAACACCGATTTTCATTGCGACGTGAAAAGCCTGTATAGATGGGAGGTCGATATTATGTAGAGACCAAAATTCTAATTCACAAACCAGCAGGTGGAAATCCTGACTCGGGAAGATGCTGGTACCATCACCGGAAGCGAGTCTTACATGCGTCCAGGTGACTGGAGGTGTGGAGCCTAGACAGTGACGTTCAAAGCCGTGTGATAGAGCCTAGAAAGAAACAAGAACGTGGAAGCTTTTGCCGTCAATCAAGCAGGAACAACATCGGACCAGCAAGCACTGCCTTAGCCGGGGCGGTCCCGGTAATTCCCCGCCGATGATGATTACATCATATTCCGTACTCATGCCTGGTCCCTATTCATCTGCATGGGTGAATCATGGGTGAGAATGGACTTCACCCTGCCCACCGTCCCGTCGGTCAGCCGCACCTTGATGCCATGGGGATGAAATGATGATGATGTGAGAATACGGTCAACGGTGCCTTCGATGAGCGCACCGGTCCTCTGATCCTGCTTCTGCACTACTTCAACGCGGGCACCCGGGGAAATGCTGTTTCTGTATCTTCCGTTCATAGGACCTATAGTACGTGGTTTAACCGGGAATGTACATCATCAACAGGGTAATACACTTTGGCAAGTTTGTGCATATTCAGGAAAGATTACTTGGCGAGGAACACTTTAGAGGCTTTTGATGTGCTGGCAGAAAGATTTAATATCTTTATACTCAGTACCGCTCCTTAGGATAATCCTTCAGCTTGGAGTGACAAATTGATTTGGGTGCAGAAGCATCTTGGTGATAAAGCTAAAGAAAGGCTAATTCTTACCCATCATAAATACTTAAATCGAGGTGATTATCTTATAGATGATCAAATCCATGGTGAAGGTGATGAATGTTTTCAAGGAGAGCATATACTTTTTGGGCAAGGAAAATTCTCAGGATGGAAAGAAATTATTGAATACTTAGAGCCAGTTTCACAAGAGTAAACCAAGAAATAGGAATAAATTAGAATAAAGGCCGTACGATGATGACGGTAATCCATAGTAGTGCATGTAAGATATGCCTGCTTTGCAGGCACTTGCGTGTAAGGTATTTACTTTTGACAACATCTGTCCAACTTCCTTACTAGGAGATCTGTAACCATGGTTATTCCTGCAAGGAACTTACCAACTTCTTATGCCAGATTGGTTGTGAACATGAAAAAAATAATTGTCGCCAGAACGGGAGTTTTAATTGTCATTGATATACGAGGTTCGGTGAAAACATCAAAAAAATTGGTGTTGATATAGAATGAGAAGGTGCTTTTTTTCTACTTTCACAGATGATAATATCAAAAAGAATAAAAAAATAAGATGCTCTGTCAGCAGTACAGAGAATAATCTTAAGCCTGCTGGACTCATCGAAAGCCAATAATGGGTGACTGACTTGCCAGTAAAAAATCGAATTATACGCAGTTTTCAGCCTGCGGATTATGAGAAATATTCTTGCATTAAAGAAAATCGGTGTCTAATACTGAGCACACAAAGCTTATAGGTGCTGCTGAAATCGGTAGGGTAGGCTTTGATCCGCTCACAGCATCTAGTGGTATTCCAGCGGATTCACGCAAGCGTCCAATTACTCTTTTGTGTTTAGAGAAAAAAGGACAAAATAATTGTTACTCCCATCATTAACACATTAGTATAACTGTGCATGATCATGGGATACACAAAACTCTTGGATTTTTCGTACACATCCCCATAAATAAGTCCAAGCACCATTGCATAGATCACTTGGAAGGGAGAGTAAGAAACGGAAAAGGGAGAGAATAGTATTGCCATATGGGCAATCCCAAAAATCACAGAAGCATACATGTTTGCAAGGCTTATACTGTTTTTCAGGATTCGCTGGGGAATGACCAGCCCAACCATAGTAATTGCAAATGCTCGGAATATGAGTTCTTCCGAAGGTCCGGACATAAAGAGCTGAAATCCCAGATGCCCAAGAATATTTCTGGCTGTTAAAGGATACGGAAAGGGTTCAAAGCCGCCTAGTACTATAACAGTCACAAAAGCGAAAAAGGTATAGATTGTGAAAAAGAGCAAAAATTTCTTCACGCTCTTGATTCCAACCTCTCGATTCCCGAGACCTAAGCCAAAAGAAATGCCCTTTGCTTTCATCAAAAGGAAGATTAACACCAAGATAACCAGGGCCTGCACCGTGTGGCGTATGGTCATCCATAAAAAGGCTCCATCGGGGTCAATACCAGTGGTGGTAAACTGATTGGCAACCAGTCTTCCAATTCGAGGAACCCCTAAAAGAACTACGGATAACAAAAGCATATAGAGAACAGATGCAAATAACTTTTTCATAGGACAAGCTCCTGGAGTTACATAATCCCTGATTCCATAAGAGGTTTATATGAACACATCCATTGTTCATAAAACATAAGAAATTTCTCACTTAGTAATTTTATCAAGGTCTCTTTTACTCTATTCATGAATGACCAGATTTTCTTCCAATTATTGCACGATGTTCCAAATAATTAAATAAAATGTTTTCCATACAAAATATATCACCTCATTCAATATGAATACTAACTTGGGTTAACTAATTAGTTTTTAGAAAGTATTCTAGTAGCTTACTACCAATTATGCCACCCAGATTCCACAACCAATTCAATACTAGTAATATTTTTCATTGATTAATTCTTTCCATAATCTTGGCAGCACAATTCATATGCTTGGTAATAGGTGCTTGGCATCCTGCAGAGAGGAGAAAGATAATCAGGAGTGAAAAATACTCGAGCTTAGTATAATGAAAATTACGTAGATACATCATGAGTAAAGTTAGAATAACATGTATGTACAAGATGAGATCTTAGTAGTATAGTGGACTTATGAGCAGGAAAAACAAAGCGGGGGTATCCATTCTGGGAATGGAAATGCAGAGCCCTTTTATTGTAGGATCCGGCCCCCTGAGCCACAGCGGTGCATCCATGATAGAACTGCATCGAAACGGTGCGGGTGCGGTGGTGACCAAGACGATACGCAATGAACCGGCAGATAATCCCTTTCCACATATCGCTTCAATTGCACCGGCGGGATCGATGATCAACGCAGAACTCTGGAGCGATATTCCAGGAGAACAGTGGGTTGAAGAGGAGATACCCGCTGCTGCAAGAGAGGAAGTGGCAGTCGTCGCAAGCATAGGCCATACTGAAGAGGAGGCTGCGAAGTGGGTTCCACCTGCAGACAGAGCAGGGGCGCAGGCCATTGAACTGGTGTCCTATGATCAGCGTACTATGGGTGCAATGGTCAGGGCGGCTGTTTCTGCCACCAAGAAACCTGTGATAGCGAAGCTGAGTCCCAATTGGAAAGATCCTCTATCTGGAGTTAAGGAGATGGAGGAACTGGGAGTTTCGGGTTTTACGGTGATGGACTCCCTTGGGCCTGTTCTCCGCATCGATATAAAAACCGGGCTCCCGCTGATGGGCAGCGAGGATGGGAGAGGGTGGCTCACAGGTGCCGCTTTGAAACCGCTGACTCTTCACTATATCGCACTGCTGCATGCACATACTACGCTGCCGATTATAGGATTGGGGGGATGTGTATCTTCAGAAGATGCAGTAGAGATGGCCATGGCCGGGGCAGCCGCTGTCGGCGTCTGCTCAGTTTTAATGATCCGCGGGCCTGCCTATTTGAAGACATTGACCGCAGGTACCGAGGCACTGCTTGCAAAACTCGGATACGCTTCTCTCGGTGAGATCAGGGGCCTCTTTAATAGAAAAAAGCACACTCCCTTTACGGGAGCTCCGGAATTTAGATTCTCACCCGGTGTCTGTACAGACTGCGGCAGATGCCGCACCGTGTGCAGCTACGCAGCTCAAAGAACCACGTCCCAGGCTCTCGATGTGGACTATGTCGCATGCAGATACTGCGGCCTGTGCGTTTCAGTATGTCCCACTGGTGCGATAGAATTACAGTGGAAAGAGGATTCACAAATATGAAAGCACGTCAGTTTACAGCAGTGAGCCGCAGCCTTCCCAGGGTGGACGGCCATGCAAAAGTCACTGGAGCAATGAAATTTGGTGATGATGTCAATCTCTATCGCCAACTCTATGCAAAGACAGTCTATACCCGTATTCCCAAGGGAACTGTCAAATCGGTGAATATTGATAAAGCCTGTAAAGTAGCAGGAGTTGCTGCAGTAATTACTCAGAAAGATGTGCCGGGGAAACCCATCACCTTCGGCCGTTTTCCGGTCATTGCAGGTAAGGAAGTGCGTTATATCGGTGATGCTCTGGCGGTAGTTGCAGCGGAAAGCTCTGAAATAGCAGCATATGCTGCTTCTCTAGTTGAAGTGGAGTACGAAGAAGTAGGCAAGCCAATTACGGATATAGAGGAGGCTGCATCTTTTCAAGCTGCACAGATACATGCGGATGCTCCTGGAAACCTGATAGACCATGCATCCCATCATCTAGAGATGGGAGACGCTGATACTGGACTTTCCCATGCTGATATGATCGTAGAGCGGCACTACCGGACCGGATTTGTAGATAACGGATACATTGAGCCGGAGGCCGTTATAGCCGAAGTGGAGATAAATACTCAAACAGTTGTGATTCGAGGGACTATCCAGAATCCGTATAATATCAGGTCTGCTGTGGCAGGAGTCCTGGGATACCCCCTAAACCGTATCCGGGTCATCCAGACTGCCATCGGGGGAAGTTTTGGAGGAAAGGATGAATCCATGATAGCCCTATCATGCCGTGCATCAATCCTTGCCCTCAAGACTGGAAGACCTGTGAAGATGGTGTTTACCCGGGAAGAAAGTTTTATATGCAGTCCCAAACGGCATCCCTTTCACTCGTCCTACCGTGCAGGACTTGCGAAGGACGGAAAGATAACAGCTATAGCCAGCACCCACTATGTTCAAGGGGGCCCATACAACAAACAGGCCATGTTTGCAAACTGGAGGGCCAGCATCCACGCTGCAGGTCCCTACCGAATTCCCCATGTGGATACAAACATTCATGGAGTCTACACGAACACCATCTTCGGTGGGGCTTACAGGGGATTTTCTTCACCCCAGGTGGTATTTGCTGTTGAGTCGCTGATTGACGAGTGCTCAGAGCTGTCGGGCATGAATCCCAGGGAATTCAGGATGCTTAACTGCCTCCAGCCCTGGGATACCCTCCCTACAGGCCAGCAGCTATCTCCTGAGAGAATGCCCGCAAATCTTTCGCAGCTCATAGAGGCGGTCTGCAGGAAGACATCTTTTGATGAGAAGTGGGAACAGTTTCGCATCATGAAGGATAACCGTGCTCATACGGTTAAGCGGGGAATCGGTCTTTCAGCAACGTTCCGGGGTGTAGGTCTTGGCGGAGAGGGAATTGATACCGGCTCGGCTTCAGTTACTATTGACTCCGACGGGTACGTACAGGTGACCAGCGGGTTTACTGAGATGGGGCAGGGGCTTGCTACATCCCTGTCCCAGATTGCAGCGGAAGAATTCGGTATTGATATCTCCAGGATCACCTGGAATCAGAACGATACATCAGCAAATATGGATAACGGTCCCACCGTGGCATCCCGGGGAATTGTCTCCGGCGGAAATGCCGTGGTGCAGGCGGCCCGAAAACTGAAAAAAAGGATGGCCGCAGTGCTGTGCGGAAGACTCGGATGCCGTATCGAAGATGTCGAATTTGCTGATTCCATGGTACGAAACAATCTGGATCCTGAAAAACAGATAAACTTCTCCGATGCTGCTTTCATATGTCTTCAGGAACATGGAATATCCCTGTATGCTCTGGGCTGGCATTCCCCTGGCCCCCAGCCCCTGGACCATAAAACCGGCCGGGGAGAGGCTTACCCGTCATACCTGTTTGGGGCAACGGTAGCAGAAATAGCTGTTGATACAGGTACAGGAAAGATTACCGCAGAAAGAATTACCAGCGCCATTGAACTGGGAAGGGCAGTGAACCCCCAGATTGTACGGGGACAATTCATCGGAGGAGCAATCCAGGGACTCGGATTTGCCGTAATGGAGGAGATGGACTGCAGCGACGGCTACATGCATACCCTCAATTTCAACGATTTTATGATCCCCGGGGCTATGGAC
This sequence comes from Spirochaetaceae bacterium, assembly GCA_003557605.1. Taxonomy (GTDB): domain Bacteria; phylum Spirochaetota; class Spirochaetia; order PWKH01; family PWKH01; genus PWKH01. The sequence goes on along the minus strand of PWNW01000126.1, from coordinate 18,856 downwards.
ATTCCTGAAATTGATATCATGCTCTTTGAGACTGACGAGCACCTCGGGCCATATGGAGCTAAGGGCATCGGCGAGATCGGTATCGAGATGATTGCCCCTGCAGTTGCAAACGCCTATGCCAACGCCGTCGGGAAGAGAATCAGGGAGCTTCCGCTGAATCTTGAACGTGCCTTAGCAGTGGATGAAGGAGGCGAAGCGTGAAAAATATTCGGTTTTTTCAGCCCGACACAGTGGTCCATGCTCTGGAGTTTCTTCATGAGCATCCTAAAGCTCGTATAGTTGCCGGAGGTACGGACTTGCTGCCTGAATATCGGGAGAAGGAAGATAATGCGATCACCGGTTTTATTGACATCATGCGCATCAGGGAGCTTTCTGGAATCTCCTTCGATGATCATGCTGCCCATATTGGGGCATTAGCAACTCACGCCATGATTGCCCAGAACGGGACCCTGAAGGAGAGACTTCCCGTTCTATCAGCAGCCTGCAGTCATGTGGGATCTCCCCAGATCAGGAACTTGGGTACCATAGGGGGAAATATTATTACCATGTCTGCCTGTGCTGATACCCTGCCCGCGCTCCTGGTGCTGGAGGCACGCATGGTGATGCGCAGTTTACATCAGACAAGGACCATCACTGTTGAAGAGTACATAGATGAAAAAAGGAAACAATTGGTGCCTCCGGGGGAGATGCTTATCAAGATAGTATGCGACCTCCCCGACGAAGTTCCTCTTTCATATTTCTTCAAGCTCTCAAGACGTGCGGCAGCGGCAAAGGCTCGGATGACCGTAGCACGTACAGCATATATTGAGTCGGGTCAGGTCCGAAATCTGCGGCTCTCTGTAGGAGCAGTGACCTCCCTTGCTCTCCGCTACCGGGAAGCTGAAAAGCTTATTGAAGGAAAGGCTGTTACCGATCAGCTGTGCTGTCAGGCTGGAGAACGAGTTGTTCATGATATGCTGGCAGTTACGGGGAGGCGCAAGTCAGCAGCATATAAAATACCTGTTCTCACAGAAATGGTGAGACGTTCCCTAGAGGGTTTACAGTAGAGAGATGCATATGAATACCAGTCAAACAGAAATTGATGTTACATGTACAGTAAATGGAAGATCGGTCACGGTGAGAACCAAGGGTGGTGATCGGCTGATCGATATGCTCAGGGATTACCTTCATCTGACGGGAACCAAGGAAGGGTGCAGTATTGGCGAGTGCGGCGCATGCACGGTGCTCATGGATGGTCTCCCGGTAAATTCCTGCATGGTTCTTGCCGGACAGGCGCAGGGAAAGGAGATTCTGACTATAGAGGGGCTCAAGCACGAAGATGGCGACCTCCATCCCCTTCAGCAGGCGTTCATCGATGCAGGAGCAATCCAGTGCGGATACTGTACCCCCGCTATGATCCTCTGTGGGTATGCGCTGCTTCAGCGCAGCCCTCGTCCTTCCGTCCACGAGATCAAGCAGGCCATATCGGGAACTCTGTGCCGGTGCACCGGGTACGTTCAAATCATAGAAGCTGTCACGCTTGCTGCGGATAGAATACAAACAAAAGGAGAAAAATAAATGCACAGTTCACTGAAAGGAAAACACCTCCTGGCTACACAGGACTGGAGTCTTGAGGAGCTTGAAGAACTGCTGGCGGTGGCTTCAATGCTGAAAATGCAGCGAAGAATGGGAGAATTCCATGACCATCTGCTGCGGGCAAAAACATTTTTTATGCTCTTCTTTGAGGAGTCAACCCGGACTCGAAATGCCTTTGAGGCGGGTGTCCACCAGCTGGGAGGACACGCCCATTTCCTGACACCCAAGGCTACCCAAATTGACCATGGAGAAACGCCGAAAGATACGGTGCGGGTGCTTTCCCGATATGGAGAGGGTTTGGGAATTCGTAAGACCTTCGGAGAAGGACATAAATACATGAGGGAAATTGCCGCATGGTCTGATATTCCTGTCATCAACATGCAGTGCGAAGATTACCATCCCACCCAGGTGCTTGCCGATATCATGACGATGAAGGAGAAATTCCAGAACGCACTGCGGGGAAGAAAGATCGTAGTATCCTGGACCTCAGCGCCGAATTACGTTCGGCCCCTCTCCATGGCCCATTCACTGGTCCTGCTCATGCCGAGGTTCGGCCTGGACGTTGCTTTGGCACATCCAAAAGAGTTCTCCTTGAAACCGGATGTGATGGATCAGGCAAGGAAGAATGCTGAAGCTGCTGGAACCAGATTTGACGTTATAGACAGTATGGAAGAGGCCTGCCGGGATGCCGATGTGGTATATGCCAAGGGATGGGGACCTATTATGGAGACGGAGGACGAACAAGAGGGCATAGCCATTATCGACAAGTACCGAGAGAACGGAAGCATGGATTGGGTGGTTGATCAGAGGAAGATGGACCTCACCCGGCACGATTCCATATACATGCACTGCATGCCCTATGACCGGGGAGTGGAGGTGACCGACGAAGTAGTCGACGGCCCGCGCTCTGTGGTGATTGACGAAGCAGAGAACCGTCTGCATATCATGAAGGCAATTATGGCGGCGACCATGGCAGGAATCTGAGCAGATATGTAAGGGAGCATAACCTATGAGGATGATGGTAAGCGCACCCTTTGTCATCGGGCCTGGGCTTCAGGTTATCGAGAAGGGTGCGGTGGTCTATGAGTACGGAAGGATATTATGTGCAGGGAGCCTGGAGGAGTGCAAAGAGCGATATACTCCTGACAGGCATATCCATTTTGATGCTAGCGTGATAGCTCCCGGATTTGTGAACGCCCATATGCACCTCTACGGAATTCTTGCCCACGGACTGCTCCCTCCTGTGCCGGTGCACAGCTTTGAAGAGTTCCTGGAAGGATACTGGTGGCCCATGGTAGAAAACCGCCTTGATGTGCCGATGATTGAGGCTGCCGCACGGACATCAGCTCTGGAACTTCTCGACAGCGGTGTCACTACCGTCTGTGACGTGCTGGAAGCTCCCTTTACAGGAAAAAGAGGACTTGAGTGTCAGGCTGAGGTGCTGCGAGGTCTGGGTATGCGGGGAGTATTGAGCCTCGAGGCATCTCAGCGCATTTCTGAGCAAAACGGAAAAGAGTGTCTGGAGGACAATCTTGCCTTTTTCCTGAGCACCAGGGATGACCCCCTGATATCTTCGATGCTGTGCCTGCATACTGCCTTCACCTGTTCAGGTTCCTTTTCATCTTCAGCTTCTGCAATGGCGAAGGCCAACGGGGCTCATATTCAGCTGCACCTCAATGAAAGCTCCTATGAGCCTCAATGGTGTATTGAACATCGCGGCATGAGAAGCACCCAATGGTATGAATCCATCGGTATCCTCGGGACTGAACTGCTGGCGGCCCAGTGCGTCCAGATGTCAGACCATGAGATGGACCTGCTTTCCTCCCGGGGAGTACGTGCGGTTCACGTTCCCCTAAGTAACTGTGAGGTAGGGGGCGGGATTGCCCCGGTGCCGGATCTCCTGAACCGGGGAATTACTGTTGCTCTGGGCAGCGACGGGTACGTCAACAACTTCTTTGAGATTATGAGGAGTGCCTTCCTGATCCATAAAGGACATCGCAAGTCCGCATCGGTCATGCCTGCGTCAACAGTCTGGAGGATGGCAACCGAGGAAGGTGCCGCTGCAGTATTCGGAAGCCATCCTCATACAGGCTCTCTGAATGAAGGAATGCGTGCAGATTTCCAGGTTATTTCACTTTCGGATCTGCCTACCGAGGCGGATTCCCGGAACATCTTTGATCAGCTGGTGCTCTTTAGAAATCCCCGGGATGTCACCCACCTGTGCATCGAGGGAATTTTCGTGAAGGAAGGGGGTAAGCTGGTAACTGGTGAACCCTATGAAGCCTCAAGAGCATCCCGAAAAGAAGCGCGTCGGCTGAAGGAAATAGGTCTTTCGCTCGCACATACATGATCATGTGAAGTGCAGCAGCATGGAGAGATCCATGATCTCAGGGTGAAAATATACTTTGATGATACCCATACCTTCATCATGGATATTATGGTATGCCTCGTCCCAGCACAGAAGAGGGGTTTCAGGGTTGATGAAGAAAGCCCGGGCAATTTCGGGTCTTACCTCAGCTTTAGGCCATGCAATCACATAGGAGCTCCCGGTGTCACAATGGTTCAGGAAAAAATCTTTGATGTTGTCCTGATATTCCCCTGCTGCGGGATATACCAGCAGATGTGCAGTATCTATGGAGACCTCCGAGATAATTGCCAACTTTCCGTCGGCGTAGAGATTCTGGGAGAAGTGGATAAATGAGGAACCTCTGCTTAAGGGCAGCCGCTTGAGCTTTTCCTCCGGAAGCGCTCCAGCTGTCCATTCACTCCTGATGGATCGTACAGAGTACCCGTTGCGCTCCAGCAGCAGACGAAAGTTTGAATTGAGGTCAAAACGCATGGGCAGTGATGCTACCGCCGGATGGCCGTAGCTGCCCTTTCCATGCCTCTTTGATATTAATCCTTCCTGCTTCAGGTCAGCCATGGCTTTCCTGACGGTTTCCCTGCTCACCGAGAGTTTCCGGGTGAGTACTGGTTCAGATTCAAACGTATTGCTGCATGGAGACATACGGCTGATCATCTGGCGAAGGTAGAGTTTCACTTGCTGGTATACCGGAGGTTTTTTTACCATATGGGGAGATTATATCTGTATTGGCGGCCAACTGCAATGCAGACAGTTCTTTACTCCAGAAAAACTGATCATCCCATTTTCCTGCCGAATATGAGAGCAGCCTGGGCAAACACAGCGGATGCGCATACCAGGTCGTCTATGGCAAGCACTTCCGCGCTGCCATGGCAGAGAGCCGGGTCGCCGGGACCGAATCCGACACTGGGGATGCCTGCAATACCGCAGAGATAGGTTGCATTAGTGCAGAAATCCCAGCGGACCGCATGACTATCCTTCCCGGTAATGTCCCGGCGCGCCTCCAGGGCTGATGCAATGAGCGGGTGATCCTCGTCCATCACCCAACTGGGGAAGTAATTCTCCTGCACAATGCGGTGTCCCGTATACGTAGTGATCTCTTCGATATCAATGGAGGCTGCGGCGCCGGTGGAGCCGGTGAGCGGCGCAAGCTCATCAAGCAGCTGCTGCTTGGACTCCCCGCAGGAGATCCTGCGGTCAGCAAATACGGTTACTTTTCCCGGAATCGTGTTGAGGCTTGGAGTGTCGCATACTGCCTTGGTCACTTCTATGCTTCCCTTTCCCAGGAAGGGGTCTTCACGAAAGTCCCTCCAGCTGTCAATGGCCTGAATGACAGGAAGCGATTTTATCAGGGCATTTTCACCGTGGTGCGCTGCTGATGCGTGTGCTGCCTTGCCCAGTACTTCAATTTTTATCAAGGCGCGGCCCTTGTGACCTCTGACTACCATCATATTACTAGGCTCAGCTACTATGACTGCATCGGGCAATGTGCCGGCATGCTCCATCATGGCCCGCACGCAGCTTCCCTCCACATCCTCCTCAGCTACGGATGCAGAAAGCAGAAAGGTCACCTCGTTTTCCAGACCGAGATCACGGAGCGCTCTGCCTGCAAAGACCAGGGCAGCAAGGGAGCCCTTATCATCCACCACCCCTCTGCCGCTGAGGGCCCCGTTGAATATTTTCATTTCCAGGGGATTAAAACCCCATGCTTCTTCGGTGCCGGGTTCAACAGTATGGATATGGGCGTCACAGAGCACCGTCGTTTTCCCCCGCCCTATCGCTGCCAGGCAGTTTCCCGCAGGATCAATGGAGACTTTGTCATAGCCGTATGCGGTAAGTTTATTTTTCAGCCAAAGAACTGCCTGCTCTTCATGGTATGTAGTGCTGGGAATTGACACGAGATCCCCAAGGAATTCAATCATTTCCTGCTTGTGCGCTGCCATATATCCCCTGATTCGTTCTGCTGTACTGGCCATACAAGCCTCCTTTATGGTTCATTGTATTGAGAATCTCTTGTATGTACAAGATGGGCGTAGTATAATCGTTCTTAGAAACCGGAGGAATGCTATGGGAGATAAAACGTGTGTATCATTTACTCTTAACGGAGAGCCGAGGAGCCTTGAGCTGGAGCCGAGATGGACTCTGCTGCATGTGCTCAGAGAGGTCTATAACCTGACAGGCACAAAATTCGGATGCGGTACCAATGACTGCGGGAGCTGCAAGGTGCTCATAGATGATAACCCGGTAAATTCCTGTGTCTACCCGGCAAAGAAGCTGGAAGGAAAGCGGGTTCTGACCATAGAAGGCATCAGTAGCGACAAGCGGTACATGCATATCCCCCAAGCGTTTGTGAATGCCCACGCAGTGCAGTGCGGGTTCTGCACCCCCGGCATGGTAATCACTGCCCTTGGCCTTCTGCTGGAGGATCCCGATCCAGATGAAACGAAGATCCGCAGCTACTTTACAGGAAACCTATGCAGATGCACCGGATACGTGAATATTGTTGAAGCAGTCAATCTCGCAGCCGGGAGGAGCACACATGGATAATCAGTATATTTCTGTAGGTACGAGGGAAGTCAATAGCGACTCCTCCATGAAGTCAGTAGGGGCTGCATGCTATATCGATGATATCCGCCTTCCCCGTATGCTCCATTGCGCAATCCTCTTCTCTCCCCACGCCCATGCCCGGATCAAGCACATTGATACCAGCAAGGCAGAGGCTTTAGACGGTGTCCGGGGAGTTATTCACTGCTTCAACACTCCGAGGAACCTTTACAACAGTGCCATGCGGTTTTATACGGACACCAGCCCTTCCGACATGCCGAAGACCGAAATGATATTCGATCCAGTGGTGAAATTTGTTGGAGACCGGGTAGCCGCAGTTGCTGCGGAAAGCGAGGATATTGCCAGAAAGGCCCTGAGTTATATTGAGGTAGCGTATGAAGAGCTCGACGCTGTAACGACCCTGGAGCATGCTATGCAAGAGCACAGTCCCCAGGCGAATCCAGCGGGAATTGACGGAACCAACGTCTGCGGGGCAGCTGTTGCATACGGAAGCGGCAGTGAGCAGGAGGTCCTTCTTGAAGTCTCCCAATCGCCTGTGCGCCTCACAAGCAAGTTCCGAACCTCCAGAGTCCATCATGCTTACTTGGAGCCTGTCTGTCACATCGCCAGCTATACTCCCGACGGCCATCTTGCTATATGGACCTCTGGTCAGAACGTATTCTGTTTCCGTGATGTGCTCTCCGAAGCCCTCGGCATACCCCAAAACAGAATTCGCTTGATAAAAACTACCTGCGGAGGAGCCTTTGGCGGAAAGCTTGAGGTTATGCACGAGCCTGTCGCTGCCCTTTTGTCCAAGGCGACCGGCAGGCCGGTAAAGCTTCGGCTTAACCGCAGGGAGGTCTTTTCATCCACCCGATGCCGACATGAGGCCCTAATTACCATACAAAGCGGCGTTCATGCGGATGGAACCCTTGCAGCACAGCATGTGCATTCCGCACTGAATACCGGCGCATATGCCACTTCGGGACCTAACACTGCGGGGGCTCAGTCCGGGAAAACCTTTGTGATGTACCGGGCGAAGCACATGTTCTATAACGGGACTCCCTATTATACCAATACTCCCATAGCTGGAGCCATGCGGGGGTACGGATGCCCGCAGCTGATGGTATCCAGAGAAGCCCACCTGGACCGAATTGCCCGTGCGCTCTCCATGGATCCTGTAGAGTTCCGCCTGAAAAATGCCCTGGAGCCCTATGCAGAGAACTGCATGGGAAAGCCGATGCATAACGCCAGGCTGATCCAGTGCATCAAGGAGGGGGCAGAACGCTTCGAGTGGAAGAGGCGAAGAGAAGAGGCCCGGACCGGTCAAGGCACCAAGGCGAGGGGAATCGGCATGGGAGCTGCCGCCCACGGAGCAGGCTGGTATCCCGTCTACCAGGATATGACCTCCGTTACCATGATGATGAACAATGACGGATCTCTGCAGCTGCTGACGGGAATCCATGACCTGGGTACAGGAGCCAAGACCGTCCTTGCCCAGATAGCAAAAGAGGTGCTCACGGTACCTCTGGACCTCATTCAGGTAATAGAAGCCGATACAGCCGTAGCTCCCCTCGACCTGGGAGCTCAGGCATCACGATCAACCTACATCGGGGGAAACTGCGTAAAGGAATGCGCAGAGGAACTGAAGCGTCAGCTGACCAAAGAGGCAACTGGGCTGCTGGAACAAGAGGAATCTGAGCTATCGGTGAAGGGGATGCATGTGCACTGCACAAAGACCGGTCGGAGCGTCTCGTTTGCAGATATTGTAGATTCAGCTCAGAAAGGAACCTTGGGACCGCAGCGGCAGATAGGCGCATTCCGGTCCTTTTGCTCCCGTGAAGCTGTATACAGCTACAGCGCCGTTTTTGCTGATGTGGAGGTTGATACAGATAGCGGAGAAGTTGAGGTGAAGGAAATGCTCTCGGTGCACAATTCCGGAACTGTCATTAACCCCGCTTTGGCTGAGGGGCAGGTGCATGGAGGAGTGCACATGGGGTTGGGATATGCGCTCAGTGAGGATATGATGATTGATGAGCAGACCGGCAAAGTGGAAAACCCCACTTTTAAAAAGTACCGGTTGTTCCGTTCCCATGAGATGCCTCGCATACATGTCCATTTTCTGGAAGAACCGGAAGAGTCGGGGCCCTATGGAGCTAAGAGCATCGGAGAGTGCGCCACCGACGGTGTGGCAGGGGCAATCGTGAATGCTGTGAGCCATGCATTAGGCGGTGCTGATATTGACCGGATACCGATGACACCGGAATACCTGAAGTCGCTTATCCGCAGATGATTTCTTGTGCTCAGTGGTGGGGGAAATTGCCGTTATGCTCGATGGTGCCGTCCTGAATACGGCGCTGTATCCAATTGGTCAGATACTTTTTAGCTATCCTCCTCGTTGGAGGTATCAGCAGGAGAAATCCTGCTATGTCAGTTACCAGCCCCGGTGTAATCAGTACGATCCCTGCGGCAAGAACCAGTACACCGTCAATGAGTTCGGATGCGGGAAAGCTGCCCTGGTCCATGCGTAATCGAATCTGGGCTAGGATCCCAAATCCCTGCGATCTGGCAAGGTATGCTCCCGCCGCACCGGTAACCAGGACCACGGCAATAGTATTAAGCACACCTATTGCGGTCCCCACTCGAATGAGTATGGCAAGTTCGATGACGGGGATCACTGTAAAGAGCAAAAAAAGCCGTAGAAACATACTTACTCCGTTTTATTGTTTTTTGTGTGACACATTATCATAAGCTGCCATGATATCGTAGAACAGCCTGCTCTCCTTCGTCAAGCCGTCGCAATAAAAGAGCAGCACAGTCTATGCGCTGCAGAAACACGGATTATCTGTGTACACCTGCACTATCACATCATCCATCGGTGATATTGTAGCACATAGCACCCTATGCTGAAGAATTTCGTACTTTACCATGAGACCTAAGAAGCATGTTTTCCCAATAAGCACAACACCTTCCCGATGGACAGCTCCAGTGCTATACTGGAGGCAGGTGCCGGGTCATGCAGCGCGGTAAAGTCCCCGTTTCACACGTGAGGCGGCATACAATCTTGGAGAGTACAAGAGGCATCTCTTTTGGGATATCAATAAGCGGCAGAAATGCTCTCTTGAAATCCCGCTTGGTGGAATCAGCATGGCTGTGCAATGAGAATAGCCGTTTGGACTTCCATGGTTTGCTCTGCATACCAGCATTACGCATGGTCATATACAACGAAAAAGAGGTATTGTGCCGATGACAGTGAAAGAACGTTTTCTTACTGCCCTGGAAAACAGGAAGCCTGACAGACTGCCTGTAACAACACACCATATAATGGATTCCTACCTGAATGACTATGAGGGAGGAAAAGGACCCATGGAGTTTTTCAGGAAGTATAAAATGGATCCGGTGGTATGGATCAGTGCAGCTGCACCTCAGGAGAAAAGAGGACAGTGGATTGATCCATCCTCCGGATACGCAGGTATACAGACTGAACAATGGAAAGTGAGGTGAACTAAGACAGTGCAGGATTCCCTGGAAACGGGGGAGTATACCATTGAGACACCTGGGGGTTCTTTGTCTGTCTGTCTTCAAAGCAATGCACATACAAGCTGGCTTATCGGACCGGTCATCCGTGACAAGAGCGATATCGATATCCTGGGCTCGTATATGCCCGATATTTTTCTTGATCATGGTGCAGTTTATGAGGAAGTGCAGCGATGGGGAGATTCAGTCCTTATCCGGGGAACAGTTCCTCCCTTCGATATCATGGGTCAGCCGGGATGCTGGCAGGATGCGGCTGTGCTTGTGGGTATTGAACGTCTTATCATGGAGACCTATGATGATCCTGCATGGGTTCATGAACTGCTGAAGATCCTGCAGAGGCGGAAGGTGGCGTACATGAACAGTGCAGCCGGTGCTCCCATTGATATCTATGAGCTGGGAGGAGGAGATGCATCCACCACGGTAATATCTCCGGCGATCTTCAATACATATGTTGCCCCCTATGACAAATCCATAATAGAAGCAGCTCATGCAAACCGCCAGAGAATAGTCTACCACACCTGCGGAGGCATGATGCCGATTCTGGAAGATATCGCTGCCATGGGCCCCCATGCAATGGAGACTTTCACTCCCCGGGCTATGGGTGGTGATGTAGATCTTCGCGAGGCTCACAGGCGCATTGGGGATAAAGTATGTATTATCGGGGGATTTGATCAGCATTACTATTTTACCGAGGCATCGGAAGAAGAGACTAGGGCGGAAGTCCGCAGATGCTTTGATTCCGCAGGAAAAGACGGAGGATATATCCTATCTCCTTCGGATCATTTTTTTGATGCCCGCCCGGAGCTCCTGCATGCATTTGCCGATGAAGCACGAGCATGTGTGTATGAGTGAGCGCTATGTTTTCTGGTGCTCCATGATAAAACGGATGACCTGTGCGATTTCTTTTCGAACCTTTTTGTAGTCGGTTAAGGCCCATGCTTCAAGGAGGGGAATGTATTTGGGGTCGTTAATCAGCCTGATGGCCTCAAGCACCTCATAGACCACTTTCCGGTTTACCTCCCGCATACATGCAAGATCCGGAGAGTCTTCGTGAATCTTTGATTCACATAGCTTCAAAAACTCAGCCGCCAGGGTCTGCTTTTCCATCTCCCATCCCTTGCGCGAGAATACTATGACCGGCAGTCTTCCTTCGTAGATAATGTCGAGATACCCATGCACGATGCACCAGTCAACACGGTGCCTGACTTGATCCATAGCCAGGCTGCTGAAAGCGCCATAGGAGGGTGATGTATTAAGGTTGTGCTTGCGAATTGAAGCGTGGTTTGAACCCTTCAGCATCAGCAGCTCGCAGTATTGTCCTGATTTCAGCTTGAGAGAGCTTCCTGACTTCTCCCGTATCCAGGGTATAGAGCATGTTTTTCCTGCTCATAGTGCACCCTTCTTAGCTGCGCTCATATGCTTCAGGAGGACAAACAGTGTCTCCCTTGATTTCAGTATACCTGATCCTTTTTCTCTTGAGTAGTCTGATTCCTGCTGCAGCTGCGTCAATTGCGCAGAGGATTACACGATCATCTGGTGATGCAGGGCGATCATATAAGCGGATACATATATTCAGGATAGAGGATGCTGATAGTACTCTGCAGTCACCAGGAGCGCTGCATCATTCCCGTTTGCTGTAGTATACCTCTGCTTCCTTTACTATGCGTTTCAAGTCTTCCTCCATGCTCTCAGAGATGCATACCTTCTGTTGCCGGGAGAGGATTTCTTCCATCCGTTCCCGGGCATAGTCCAAAGCACTTTTCTTGCCGCTTTGCATCCAGTCCTGGTATGTCAGCCTGTCGGCGGAGCCGGGTACGCACTGAGTTTTCCTGTACCATTTCAGTGTGTGAGGCTGGCTCAGGAAATGGCCGGGAACAGGGCCTACCTGCTTGATCACATCAACTGCAATCGTCTCTTCACTGATCTCTTCACCTTTAAGCACCCTGGCAGTCATACGTGCTATGTCGTCATCAAGTACAGCCTGCAGGGGGTGAGCAGTGATTTCACCGGAAACGCCAAAATGGAGCAGCAGCACATTGACCCCTGACATTCCTGCAAGCAGTGAGGCCATTCCTTTCTCGTATCCCGCTTGATAATCAATGCACTTGGCATTCACATACCCTGGACTTCCGTTGCTGACGGGTATGTTGTAGTTTCTCCACAGCTGATTGAACAGCATATTGTTCATTGACGCATCTATTTGGCCGAATGCCGGACTTCCTGTGGACATGTTCAGGGGAGCAGAAAAATGCCCGATAAGCATGCGGTGCCCGGGATTCAGCAACTGCACAAGAACAATCATGGCCATCTGTTCAGCACTGCTGGTAACAACAGACCCGGCGGGTGTGGCAGGTCCTGTCCCCCCCATCATGCACCCGTCAACAGTGGAGATAGGAAATCCCGATTCAACTATGCGAAAAGCCGCGTTTACCGCATCCTTTCCCCAAGTGAGGGGAGGGGATGATCCTATGGTGGCGGATACCTCATGACCTGCCAGCGCTGCCATCTGGAGGGTAAACAGTTCACAGTCATTGGAGCATGCAACTGCCTGATGCTTCCGGGAATACTTCATGTGCAGAAGCATGCCCTCAGGAATTGCCATTTCAGGCGATATCCCTTCATATCCGAAGTAGGGATAGCATCCCAGCATATCTATGCTGTCCAGGGCATCAAGCACACGGACAGCCTCAATATATTCAGCTTGAGTAGGTACTTTAGGTTCAAAACTGCTGAGATCAACGCTCTTCATCCCCGATGTATGGGTAAAGTAGAGCCGATCACCCCCCATGATCAGATCGTTTTCCGGTATTGGGGCCTTCACGGTGAAATCAGAGGGCACCTGGTCCAGACATTCGCATACCAGCTGACGCGGAAACCTCGCGCGAAGCTCGTCGTAATCTATTCTGCACCCATGGGAGGCGAGAAGCTTGAGTGCCTTTTCATGTTCAATGCGGACGCCGGTCTCTTCCAGTACATCCAGCACCGCCAGATGCATCTGCTCCACATCCTGCTGCTTCAGCAGGGCAACCTGCTTCCCTGTCGTGACAACCCCTTCTCTAGCCATGAGCATGATCCTCCCTGATGTCCAGCAGGCGCTTAGCCAGAGCTACGGCACCTGATGCTGTGGCATCATATCCGTCTGCCCCGATAGAGTCTGCAAATTGCGCACTGATGCCTCCACCGCCGACTATGACTTTCACCCGCTCCCGCATTCCCCTCTCTGAAAGCATCTGGATGACCTTTCTTTGTTCCTGGGCAGTAGTGGTCAGAAGCGCAGACAGCGCCAGCATGTCAGCTTCGTTTTTTTCAACCGCCTCAATAAATACATCGGCCTTCACATTAATCCCGCAGTCGATGACATTGAAACCCGCAGCCCTCAATAAGGTGGTCACCATGTTCTTGCCAATATCATGAATATCGCCGAAAACCGTACCAATAACTATATTTCCGAGGCTATGCTTTTTTTTCCCCTGTTTGATTATCTCTTCTTCGAGAAGGCGGGTGGAAGTCATGACGGCTTCTGCAGCCATGATAAGTTCGGGAATAAACAGTTCTCCAGTTTCAAATTTCTTTCCCACATCCCGGATGGTGCGGTTCAGTGTATCTAACACTGTCAGTGGATCAATCTGCTGCTCCAAGGCCTGCTTCGTGTAATACGCAGCATCATCTATCTGGTAGGTTGTTACCGCTTCACTGATTTTCTCCAGGATTTCCATAGAACCTCCCTTGGATACTGCACTGATTACGCTCACCAGTTGTATCAGCTCATTGATTCATTCTCCAGCGGATGACAATCGTTTGCATATGAACTATATCACCATGTGTCACCTTTGTCAAATTCGGCGGTCCGGTACACGGTAAGCTCAATGGGTGAAGGCACGCAAAGCAGATTTCACAGGAGATCCTGGTGAAAGGCCGGGATGCATACGCGCTGTTCGCAGTTGCCAATCACAGAAATTATGTATAGAATGATAAGCACCCATGGTCATTACGGCCTTGACTTGAATACAGGCTGGAGAAAGCAGCAAGCATATGGATGTTAAACAATTATATGTAGTATATCCCCCGGGAATCTCCAAATCATCAGCGCGGGGCTCTTTTTTCTCTACAGCTCTGGGAGCAGGACATGAAACGTAAAAACGGTATACCCCAGATGACTCTAAAGGATATAGCCAAGGCAGCAGGGGTGGATGCTTCAACGGTTTCCCGAGCGATCAATCACCCGGAAAAAGTCCGGGGTGAAACACTGGCACGCATCAGCTGGCATATCAAACGATTGGATTATCAGCCGAATTTTGTTGCCAGGGGTTTGCAGAAGGCAAAAAGCAATCTTATAGCCATTGTGGTCCCGAATTTCTCCAATCTCGCCTTTGCAAACCTGATGAAGGGATTTCACGATGCTCTGAAGGGCACCGGGTACGAGCTGATCGTGTGCAGCTCCCTGGAGGACCCGAAGGAGGAAATTGACATTTGCCTGTCCCTGGCCAGACAGCGGGTCAGCGGTATAGCATTTATCAGTACAGTCAGCACGTATGACCAGGACATACCGTTCCATGTTTTTAAGGGCAATACAGAGGTGCTCGTCATCGACCGTGAAGTGTCTGATGAAGATGTTGGAGTATTCCTTCTGGACGTTGAAAAAGGAATCCGGATGGTCTTTAACCATCTCATCCAGCTCGGTCATAATCACCTGGGGATCATAATCGGCCAGCAGCGGTCCATCCATTCCATCAACCGCCTCGCTTTAATCAGGCGGATTGTGTCAGAAATGGATGTGCACATATCAGATGCATACATCAGAGAGGGAGACTGGTCCTCAGCCGGCGGCTGGCAGTCCATGGAGCATTTTCTTACCCTTAAGCCCCGGCCTACTGCGGTCTTCGCCATCACTGACACCATGGCCATGGGCGCCATAGGAGCAGCATGCGAAGCAGGGCTGAGAGTGCCGGAGGATATATCTGTAGTTGGGTTCAACAACGAACCTGGAAGCGAATCATTCAATCCCCCCCTTACAACCATGGGTCCCCATTCTTACAATATCGGCATGCAGGCAGGAAAGCATATCCTCAGTGCGCTGGAGAGTGACTATCATATACGGGTATTCAAGAAATTTCCTCTTGATCTGATCATACGGCGCAGCACTGCCGTAGCTCCCCGGATGTAGCAAATATCACTTATCCCTTCACAGCTCCCGCAGTAAGCCCTGATATGACCTTTCTCTGGAAAATGACTACCAGCAGTATGATAGGCAGAACAGCCAGGATTATTCCTGCTGATATCCATGTCCACTGGAGGCGAAACTCAACAGAAAAATTGAGGATTGCCACGGGAACAGTCTGCACAGCTTTCTGGCCCATGGTGATTGTGGAAGCCAGCATAAACTCACCGTATGAACCGATAAAGGCAAAGATTCCTGCACAGAAGAGACCGGGAGCTGCCAAGGGGAGAATGATCTTCCGGAAGGTCTGGAAGTGAGTGCATCCGTCTATGAGCGCTGAATCATCCAGGGAGTAGGGGATATCGGAGAAATAGGTTGACAGCAGCCATGATGATATCGGGATATTATAGAATATATGGGGGAGCATCAGTCCGGGGAGGGTGCCCAGCAGTCCCAGCGACCGGATCATGATGAAGGTAGGGGCAATGGTAATGACTGGGGGGATCATGCCCCCTATTTGGAGCAGAAAGAGCGCCTGGATTTTATACCGTATACGCAGCCTTGCTATCGCGTATGCTGAAAGGGAAGCTAAAAACAGCCCCATGATGGTAACGCAGGATGATACGATAAAGCTGTTCATGATCGGCCTCATGAACTGTAAATCCACAAGGACCCTCCTGTATGCCTGAAGCGTAGGGTTCGACGGCCAGAACTGCATGGGAAGCAGAAACTCGGTACCCCTGGGTTTGATTGAGGTCGCAAATATCCAAACCAGGGGGATGAGGCAGAATATGATGATGATCAGGGAAACCATGATAGAGAGCAGTGAGTCAATTCTTCTGTTCAATCTCATGCGCTGTGCTGTATTCATGTTTTAAACCTGAAATTTTTATATGTCCTGCTTATGAAGAAGATGCTGAAAAACATAATGAGAATAAAAATGACGATGGCAAACGCCGATCCCTGACCGAAATTTGTATAGGAAAAATAATGCTTGTACGCTATGGAACTGAGGGTCTCTGTTGTCGAGCCTGGGCCGCCTCCTGTCATGCCGTATACCAGATCAAACGTCCTCAGGGCCTCCATGGTCCGAAACAGAAGGGCGACGATAACCGTAGGTATGATCATCGGAAATGTTATCCGTATAAACTTAGTCAATGCGTTGGCTCCGTCAACGTCAGCTGATTCGTAGAGCTCCTGGGGAATCGTGGCGAGCGCACCGATTATAAAAATTGCAACCAGGGGTGACCATTTCCATGCATCGGCAATGATTACTGCATGTATAGCCCATCCAGGACTTGAAAGAAAAACAGGGACCTCCTCAATCATCCCCCACTGCTTCAGCAAGACTGCTAGGCCCACTTCCGAATTGAAGAGCCACCTCCACATGGAGGCATTGATGATCAGCGGTATGGACCAGGGAACAACAATGATTGTCCGGAGCACTTGATTCATTATGGAGTTCTTCAGCCAGGTCGTTGTCAGGGCCATGCCCAGCCCGATGAGGAAGCAGAGGGTGACCGTTGATAAAGTAAAATAGATTGTGAATACGAAGGATTGCCTGAATGTGTCAGACCGAATTGCCCGGATGTAGTTTCCCAAGCCAATAAAGAGACTGCCCACCCAGTCTGCTGTGAACCGCATTTCATGAAGGCTGTAGATAACAGTCTGGGTAATAGGATAGTAGTACAGCGCTATCATGCCGAGAAACGCGGGGATGAGAAAAAAGATAGCCATCTCCCGCTCTGTCCATGAAAAGCTGACCGGTCTTGCCAGGACAAGTCCCAGTATGATGCTGCTGGCAACCGCTGCTGCGGCCAGGAATACAGCGATCGACGGGAGTATCAGGAATGCTGCAAGAGATATCAGGTACAGGACTCCTACTGCTTTTACGGAAAAAGCTGCCGCCTTATGCGTGCTCCCCCTGGTTATCTCAGCTGAGCGCCTGAGCATGGTCAGCCCAAGGAAGAGCACAATGACTACCAGAAGAAAAACTGCGACAATCCCCAGCAGTATTATTGCAATATGTACATCCATCAGTGTTTTCCCGATGGAACTGGATTAAAAGACAGTCCCGGGGAGAGACAGCCACTCCCCGAAACTATACTTTTTCTGCAGCTCGCTTACCGGATAATATCGTTGATTCTCCGCGCTGCGACATCCAGGGCCCGGTTGGGTTCAGTTATCCCGGTTAGGGCTGCATGGAGGTTTTCCCGCAAGATATCAGCCATTTCCGTGTAGTAGGGTGATGGAATCGGCGGTTTTGCTGTCTCGGCCACTTGTTCAATCAGAGGAATATGCGGATTATTGGCAATCACCTCCTCATCCGTATATACATGCATATTTGCCTGAATAGGTCCCTGTGACAGGTTGAACTGCTTCTGTACCGGAAAGTCAAACATAATTTCCAGGACTTTCAGTGCAGCCTCCTGATTCCTTGAGAACCTGTTTACGGAGAACGCCCAACCTTCGTAAAACCCGGCTGACTCTCCGCCTGGAGCAGCAGGATTGGGGATGAATCCCCACTTATTCGGAATACGGGACTGATCGGGATCATCAAGCCAGAACATCATGTCCTGACGTCCGCTGTGGAATATGGCATCTCCGCTGACAAACCTAACAAAGGAATCTTCTTCCTTCCACGTGGTTATCTCTCTGGGAGATATCCCGGAATCAATCAGGTATTTCATGAAGCTGAGGGCTTCCTTGGCTTCAGGGGAATTCATTGCCGATGTGCCGTCTTCGTTGAAGTAGGTTCCACCAAACCCGAACAGGAATTCAACCCATCGGTTTACCAGCACCATGTCGTTCATGGCAGGCCAGGTCCATCCGGTCATACCTGGGTTGTCAGCCATGATTGTCTTGCAGATATCCACAAGCTCCTGGTAGGTTTTTGGAGGATCAAACCCGTATTCCTCCAGGAGATCTGCCCGATAGTACAGGCCTCCTATACCGCCCCACCAGGGCCCAAGGCCAATGAGCTGACCGTTATAGGTGTGAGCATCCAGATAAGCAGGATCAAGCTGTTTTAGAATTGCAGGATCAATCTTTCCGTCCAAGGGAAGCAGCCACCCGGCCTCGCCGAACTCTGCGGTCCAGTATGCCCCGACACCCAGAAGGTCCACGGAAGAATCCTGGGCCATGAACCAGGTAACATAGCTGTCATGCCATGCGTCCGCGGTTGTTGGCGTAGTGTGGAATTCTACCTTGATATACGGGTATTTCTCCGCCACGGCTTCCCTGATAGCTACTATGGGCGGATCGGCTGGTCCGAAGGTCATTTCAAAGTACTGATTATAGGCTATGGTAACTGACACCTCTTCATCCACAGGCTCCCTGGCTCCTGCAGCAAATACCAGGCCCGGCATAACTGCCAGTGCCACCAGGATTCCTGCACATACATTACATGCACGTTTTCTTCTCATAACACATCTCCTTTTTTTACCTGCGCCGTCACAGCAGCAGATACAGTTTTTACTATACAGAGATGATGAACATATGTAGCAAACGCTTGTATTTAGATTGTACCACAGGTGTTTTCAGCCGTCAAATAGAACTCTATGCTATCCCTCTGCATCTGGCGGGGAGGCACCCCTGGGCTTGCTTTTCACACCGTGAAATTTTGGTATATTTCCAATATTATTCACTATATATTAACTATATTATTGCTATATCTTTGG
>PWNW01000034.1 GCA_003557605.1 Spirochaetaceae bacterium | reverse complement strand
GCCGGCGACCTTGTCAATTTCATCGATAAAGATAATTCCCATCTCCTCCACCCGTTCCCGGGCAATGTCTACGGCCTGGTCATCATCCACCAGTTTTTCTTTTTCCTCCTCAAGAATGACAGCTCTTGCCTGGGCTACGGTAACAAGCTTCTTTTTACTGCTTCTTCCTCCGAATATGTTTCCCAGGTCCTTCATGGCATTCTGAAGATCTTCAATGTTCGTTCCAGTAAATATCTCTATGTTCGATTTTGCCCGTTTTGAGGTGATCTCAATTTCAATTTTCCGTTTTTCCATGCTTCCGCTGCGCAACCGCTCGCGCATCTTCTCACGGCTTTCCGGGGTTCTGGAAAGCACCCGGTCATCTTTGCTTCGCCTCGGAAGAAGATAATCAAGCAGCCGCTCCTCTGTGGCCACCGCAGCCTGATCACCCATGGTCTGGGCCAGTTCAGCCTTCACCAAGTTCATGGCAATACCCATCAGGTCTCTGACCATGGATTCAACATCACGTCCCACATAGCCCACTTCAGTATATTTGGTGGCCTCCACCTTAATGAACGGGGCGCCGCACAGCCGGGAGAGCCGCCGGGCTATTTCAGTCTTCCCTACCCCGGTAGGTCCAATCATAATGATGTTCTTCGGTTCAATCTCCTCCCTCAGTTCCGCAGGCAGGCATTTTCTTCTGACCCGGTTGCGAAGCGCAATGGCCACCATCTTCTTCGCCCGGTCCTGCCCGACGATATATGAGTCAAGCTCCTGTACAATCTCCTTAGGAGTCATAAGATCCAAATGTTTCCGTATCATGCAAGTTCCTCCACTGTTATGTTGTCATTAGTATAAATGCAGATTTTCGAAGCAATCTTCAAAGACCTGAGGGCAATTTCCCGGGCATCAAGGTCAGAACCGTCCAGATAAGCCAAAGCCGCAGCCTGTGCGAAGGATCCCCCTGAGCCGATGGCAATGCACCCTTCCTCAGGTTCAACCACATCCCCCGTCCCTGATATCAGCAGGGTCTTCTGCGTATCGGCAACCAGCATCATAGCCTCAAGCCTTCGCAGGGCGCGGTCCATCCTCCATTCCTTAGCAAGCTCCACCGCCGATCTGGTGAGGTCCCCGTTAAACTCCTTCACCTTTGTTTCAAAGCGCGCAAAGAGGGTAAAGGCATCGGCAGTTGCACCGGCAAACCCTGCAATAATCCTGTCATCATACATCCGGCGCACCTTGCGGGCATTCCCCTTCATCACTGTATTTCCCAGCGTCACCTGGCCGTCCCCGGCAACAGCAGCTCTGCCGTCCTTTCTCACCGCTACGATGGTTGTTCCATGAAAACTCATTACTTTCTCCTTCCATGGGGATGGGCCTTCTCGTATACCTTGCGAAGCCGTTCAATACCCACATGGGAATATATTTGTGTTGTTGAAATATGTTCGTGGCCCAGCAGTTTCTGAACCACCCTGATCCCTGCGTCCCTGTCAAGGATATGGGTTGCAAAGGAATGCCTCAGGGTATGGGGAGTCACATGTTTTGCCAGACCCAGGCTCAGGCAGTACTGCTCAAAAATATAATGCACCCCCTGGGGGCTCATCCTCCTGCCCCGGTTGTTAATCACCAGGGCGTCTCGGTCATCAGGGGGGACCTGGTTCCTGTTCTGCAGATCCTGCTTCATCGGAAGGTACAGTTCCAGCAGAGAAACCGCCTCATCGGTGAGAAACACATATCGGTCTTTGTCACCCTTTCCCCGAACCAGGATTTCCCCGCGGTCAAGATGCATATGCTCAACGTTGACAGCCAGCAGCTCAGAGAGCCTGCAGCCTGTTGAATACAGCACATGGAAAATAACCGAATCGCGGATTCCGGAAAACCCGTCACCGGGAGCATCAAGCAGCTGCCTGACCTCCTGTTCAGTCAGCACCGAAGGGAGCCTTCTGCGCTCCTTGATGGTCTTCACCCGGTCGAAGGGATCCCTGTCGGTAATACCATACCGGACTGCATAGGTGTAGAACCCCTTAATCCCCGAAAGCACCCTGTTTACAGTGGATGCAGAAAGAGTGCTTCGCTGCAGTTCAGCAAGAAAGGACCGCACATCCCGGGGGGTGAGGGTTAAATAATCAAGGTTCTGTTCAGAGAGAAACTGCTCAAACTTCCTCAGATCGGTCTCATACGCTGCAGCGGTACGCACAGAAAGACCCCGTACCGAGGTAATGTAGCTGAGATACTGAGTGCGTGTATCAATATATTCCTTCAAATTCACTCCCAGATCCGAAGAAGATCCTGTATAGAATATAGTACAACCGCACCCTCTTCGGCAAGTCTTTTACCACAATTACTGTGCAATGCAGAAGCATGCACACAGACATCTCTGCCCTCCTGGAGAGCATATTCTGCAATGTCTCCAGCCGTTGCGTCAAGCTGTGTCTCAAAAAAACACATACCCCTCACCATGCCGATCACAGTCCGTACGGGGTCCTCGGGTATTCTTTCTCCCGAAAGGTCAGCACAGAGCAGGGAAATCCCCTCATCCGGCAGGCGGGAAGAGAAAAACCTGCTTCGGTCTGCACAGATTCCCAATGCTGAGCAGCGCACTCCGCGAAGTACCTCCCTCGATATCCCCCGTCTGCAGTCCCAGATAAAGGGAATTCCTGCTGCAGAAAGCTCCAGTCCAAACTTCCATGCTTCATGTGATCCCTGCTCCCCAGGAATTAATGAACCCCAGACCCCCAGGGAGGGAATTTCCTGGTCCGGAAGCTCGCCTCTGAGAAACACCATATAGGGGGGATTATACAGTTCCCTCAGTGCGGGAGGATACTCGGGATCCCATATATGAAGGCAGCGGACATCCCTCCGGCGGACAGCCAATTCAGCGGACTCGCAGGCCTGAAGGGCAGGGCTTCCCTGCCTCCTTGGATAGAAGGGTCTTCCTGAAGCTTGCCAGATGTCCCGGGAGGTTAAACGGGCAAGATCATCGGCAGAACCCGCTGTACGTTCAAGCAGCAGTCTCTCCCCGCAGGTGAGATCCGGAATAGCTGAAATAATAATTTTTCGAAACAGATCATCTTCCATACATAGGTAAACTGCAGAAGGTGACTGTTTGCTTCAACGTCCGCTGCCCGGATGAAATTTTTTATGGTCCTGACGAAGCTCGCTGGTACTGACATGGGTGTATATCTGTGTGGTGCTGATGTCACGGTGCCCTAACAGCTCCTGCACTACCCTCAGGTCCGCACCGCCCCTCAGCAGGTGGGTGGCATAGGAATGGCGCAGCGTATGGACCTTGCCGGAAATTCCGGCCTGAAGCGCATAGGACCTGAATTTTTTCCATGCCCCCTGCCGGGTAAGCATACCCCCCCGAGAGCTGACGAACAGTGCATCGACGGCCCGCTTTCTGCTGAGCAGAAGCGGCCGCCCCTGCTGAAGGTACTCCTGCAGCCGTTCACGCGCTGCTGCTCCCATGGGCACAATCCGCTCCCTGTCGCGCTTTCCCACCACACGAAGCAGGGATTCCTGGAGAAACACCTGGGACACCGGAAGGGTGCAGGCCTCACTGATGCGCAGTCCGCATGAATAAATCAGTTCAAACAGTGCCCGGTCCCGCATACCGATGGGAGTATCGTCGGGAATCTGGGAAAGCAGGGCGTCGATATCAGAGGTGGTGAACACCTCAGGCAGATGTCTTGAGTGCTTGGGAATCTCAATAATTACCGCAGGATCGTCCTGCCTGATCTGCTCATCAACAAGAAATCCGTAGAATGAACGCAGAGAGCTGAGGATCTTTTTTGTGGTGTCCCGCTGAAGTCCTGAATCATTCCTCATCATCACATAGTCAATCAGCAGGGATGTATCAGCAACACGCAAAGCCGTGCCCTCATGGTCAAGAAAGGCCTTAAGACGGATGATCTCAGAAACATAGGCTTCTACAGTAAGCTTGGAAAGCCTCAGACCGGCACGGAGATAATCCTCATATATGCGGATATCTGCATCCCCCTGCATAGACTACCTGTTGTCGCTGCGCTTTTCCCGTTCATAGCGCAGAACAGCAGGAATGGAAATATCTTCAGGAATGCCCTTTCCCTTGACAATTTTTCGCTGCAGGTCCTGCCATCGGTCAATGGTGACCACATCAGCGGGCTTCTGGGGCTCCTCCTGGCGCTGCCGTGCTGAAGGGAATCCCAGATCTTCGTATTCATCAAAGGTCTCTTCCTGCTCCTCGTCCATAAAGAACCCGGTTGCAATGACCGTCACTTTCATCTTATCACCAATTTCCGGGTTATAGGATTGGCCGGCAATAATCAGGGCATCATCATCTGCATTGCTGGTAATGATTTCCACCACGTCCTGGTATTCCTTTAAGGTAAGGTCATCTCCGCCGGTGACATTAACCAGAATTCCCTTTGCTCCCTCAATCCGGGCATTTTCCAGCAGGGGATTGTTGATCGCCGCAGAGGCAGCATCGGTAGCCCTGTTCTCACCTTCTCCGATTCCGATTCCCATCAGCGCGTCTCCGCGTCCCTTCATGACCGTCCGGACATCGGCAAAATCAATGTTGATCTCTCCAGGTTCAGTAATTAGTTCACTGATGCCCTGAACACCCTGCCGGAGCACATCATCGGCAAGTTTGAAGGCCTGCTTAATGGGAGTGTTCTTCTCCACAATCTTCAGCAGGTACTGGTTAGGTATAATGATCAGGGTATCAACATGTTCCCTGAGGCGCTCAATCCCCTGATCAGCAAGGACCTTTTTCTTCCTCCCCTCAAAAAGAAAGGGGGTAGTAACTACAGCAACGGTGAGAGCATTGACCTCCTTGGCCACCTCTGCAACGATGGGGGCTGCCCCGGTACCGGTACCGCCTCCCATCCCGGCGGTAATAAACACCATATCGGTGCCGTCAAGCAGGGACCTGATTTCCTCCCTTGATTCTTCAGCGGCCTTTGCACCTACCTCAGGAACACCTCCGGCTCCGAGTCCTCCGGTCAGCTCGCTTCCCAGGGGAAGACGCACATCAGCCTGAGAGCTCTGCAGCGCCTGCATATCTGTATTCATAGCGAGGTACTGGACCTTCTTCAGTCCGGCATCGATCATTCTGTTCACTGCATTTCCGCCGCCTCCGCCGACTCCCACAACTTTAATAACCGTCGGAGTTGACCTCTCTGAGGAAAATGTCCGTGATTCATGCAACACTTCAATATTCATAGTACCTCCATAGCTTCTGCTTCATGCTCCTAGAAGAGCACATCGAAAAAATCCTTCATCTTTCTGATCATACCGCCCTTTCGCTCAGGTGACCTGCTTTCTTCAGGCTGATCATGATCCCTGCGGCGCTTTCCCGCATAGAGCACCAAGCCCAGTGCGGTAGCATATTTCGGGCTCACATACTGTTCATCAAGGCCTTCAATCCATCGGGGTATGC
This sequence comes from Spirochaetaceae bacterium, assembly GCA_003557605.1. GTDB lineage: Bacteria > Spirochaetota > Spirochaetia > PWKH01 > PWKH01 > PWKH01. The sequence continues at coordinate 2,014 of PWNW01000034.1, read as the reverse complement.
CGATACGGACCGGCACACCGAATATTTCCGAGGCTATCTCTACAATTCCCGGCATCAGGGATGATCCCCCGGTTATTACGATGCCGCCATGGAAATGGTCGAACACCCGCTTCTTCTGCAGCTGATTCTTCATGATGGAGAATGTCTCAGCTACCCGCGGTTCAATTATCTTGCACAGTTCCCTCTGGGGAATGCGGACTGAAGGCCAGCCGCCTACAGGAGGAATGACCACATGATCGTTGTCGTCGATGAGCCCTTCATAGCAGCATCCATGCTCCTCCTTGATTTTTTCCGCAAGTTCGTAGGGTTTGTTAAGAATATACACCAGGTCCGAGGTAATCTCATTTCCGCCGAGCCCGATCCCTCCTACATATATCGGGACACTGCCCCGATATCCGATCATATTGCACATGCCTCCGCCGTAGTTCACCAGGAGGGTCCCAATTTCCCGTTCCTCCTGAGTAAGCACCGCTTCGGTGTCGGCTATTTGCTGCAGTACAAGCTTCTGGTTCATGTAGCCTGCCCTGCTGATGCATTTCTTCAGGTTCTGGCTGACCGTGACATCACCGGTGACCATCAGCACCTTGGTTTCAAGACGGCGGCCGATCATATCGATGGGATCTCGAATTCCCTTTCTGCCGTCTATGGTGAAATCCTGCACCAGGGTGTGCAGAACCTCCCTGTCAAGGGGAAGGTCTATGGACCGTGCCACATCAAGGGACCGTCGGACATCTGAGCTTTGAATTTCATTATCCTTCCGTGAAATCCCGACAACACCCTCGGAAAGCACCGCTTCAATATGGGTCCCGGCAATACCGGCAGTTATTTCGGTTACCTCACGGCCGGTTTCAAGCTCAATGTCCTCAATGGCTTTCTGCACTATTTTCATGGTTGTTTCGATGTTAATCACAACTCCGGAGCGTACTCCCTCCGAAGGATGCTCACTGACATGACGGATGCGCAGCTGTCCTTCACTGCCGTAATCAGCAGCAACTGCACAGACATGCATTGATCCGATGTCTAATCCTACAATCAACAGTTCTGAGGACAAAAACCTCACCTCCCCTATATATTACCTCTAGTTGTACAATACATAATCTTCAGTTTCAAGTTCCCTCTCCTGACAGCCTTGCACCACCGGTGCATACACTGCACGGAAAATGAACCCGCAGAGCACCAGCACCATAGTCAGGTTGGTCCCTCCCAGGGAAAAAAACGGAAGCGGCAGTCCTGTAGGCGGCACAGCTCCAATAACCACCGCCATGTTTATCAGTGTCTGCCATAGAATCATGCTGACAGAACCGAACCCCAGAAAAAAGAGCGTACGGTCGCCATGACGGTGTGCTGCACTGCAGCGCCATCCGATATACCCAAGCACCATAAACAGCAGCCAAACCGTGAACACTCCAACCAGTCCAGTCTCTTCGGCAAAAGAAGCAAAGATGAAGTCAGAGGTCACTTCTGGAATCTGGTGCTTCACCGTGCCGAGACCGAAACCGGTTCCCAGCAGTCCCCCGGAAGCAGCTGCCCTCAGGGACATGTTCACCTGGTAGTTCATCCCCGACGGATCAGCTCCAGGAAACAGAAACCCGATTATCCGTCTGAGCCGGTACTCTTCAGACAGCAGAAGAAGCGCCCCTGGGACTGCAGTAAGCAGCATGAAGTACAGCAGGTAGATCTTCCGGGTCTGGGACACCGCAACCATGGAGAAGGTCACAAAAACAAACAGCAGTGCAGTGGAAAAATCGCGCTGCAGCACAATCAGTGCTCCAAACACCAGTATCACCGCCGCTGCTGCAGCGGTAACGCGAAATGACTCCATGGCTTTCCCGTGCTTACCGAGATAGTTTGCCAAAAACAGAATGCAGGCAACCTTAACGGTCTCTGAAGGCTGCAGGCTCAACGGCCCGATTCTCAGCCATCTTCGTGCCCCCATTCTGGTTTCCCCCAGCGGGGTCAGCAGGGTCATCAGCATCAGTAAAGCACTGACAGCCAGCAGGACCGGCACCAGATC
>PWNW01000043.1 GCA_003557605.1 Spirochaetaceae bacterium | reverse complement strand
CGGTAGATCTCAAGGGTTCCGGGAAAATCCCTTTGCACGATCTTGGCAAAGAGAGAAAAGACGTTCTCTTTTTTGCTGTGGTACACAAAGGATTCAACCTCTGCATCGGTTACCGTCACCGGATCACCAAGGTCCAGGGTATTTAGGTATGAACAGAACATCATGGCAACGGTGCGCATTTCCTGGGTGTTGTTTTCCACAAGGTCAAGAAACAGGGCCGAAGCCTCTTCAGTTATTTCCATGCCCCGGGAAGAGAAGAATTCCTCAAGCCACTGCAGTTTCTGGTCTTCAAAGAGCTCCCAGAACATCACTACCTGCTGGGAGGGAATCATTTTCTGGAGCTTCTTACTGATGGAATTCTCTGAACTGACCAGAACAAGGGTTGCATCATCGACAGGAGATTCAAGATAGGTGCAGAGAGACTGCACGGTGACTTGGCTGAGCTTGTCAGCCTGGGAGATGATCACAAGGCGGTGGTCTGCAAAGAGGGAGCTGTTGAGCAGCACCTCAAGGGCTTCACCGTTTTCGGTCTCAAAGGGATAAAAACGGTGCAGTTCCGAGGCGCCTCCGTAGGCCTCATTGCACTGGGCATGAATGTTCTTAATATAGGTGCTCTTCTTCCCCGTCTCAGGGCCGAGAAGGGCATATACCGGATGAATTTTCATGGAACCTCATGCATAGCTGCGGATGATGAGCTGAAGCACCCCCAGCACCTGGACCTCCTGGGTATAGGTGGGGAGATAGTCCGCATTTTCTGCCTGGAGCCTGATCCGGTTGTTTTCACGGAAGAACCGCTTCAGTGTAACCGCTTCTTCATTGACCTTGGCAATCACGATGTCCCCGTTGTCCGCTTCCTGCTGGTACCTGATTACCGCCAGGTCTCCTTCATGAATTCCCGCATCAATCATGCTGTCTCCCTGCACCTGCAGGGCATAGTACTTGCTGCCGGGCTTGAGCAGCTCCGAGGCAATACTGACTGTCCGGTCGAAGTTTTCTTCAGCAAGCAGCGGAATACCTGCTGCCACATTGCCCAGCACGGGAACTGAAATCACCTCGGGTTTAGGAATGTAGTTGTCATTGATAATTTCCAGCGACCGAGACCTGCTTTCACTGCTCCTGAGAATACCTTTTTTCTTCAGGGCTTTCAAATGGTCAAAAGCGGCCTTTACGGAGATGCCGAAATGTCCTCCGATCTCCCGAACCGTTGGTGGATATCCCTGGGACTGGATAAACTCCTGAATGAAATTGACTACTTCCTGCTGACGTTTTGTGAGACCCTTCATTATCTAACTCCCTAATCCCCTTCAAAGCGGTTGAGAAACAGCTGCTCCACAGCATCTGCTGCTTCCTGCTCGTCTGAGCCCTCTGTTATAATCTTCAGCTCAGTTTTATAGCTTGCTCCAAGGGTAATAATTCCCATTATGGACTTTCCGTTTATTCTCATGGTGTCCTTCTCAATGTAGAGTGAGGATGAGAACTGGTTGGCTGTCTTTACAATCAGCGCCGCCGGTCTTGCATGTATGCCTGCCCGATTCTTTACCGTTACAACTTTTTCGGTCATCTTCTAAAAGGTATCCTCATTTTTATAGTACAGATCTCTGGCGGATTCGCTTTCCAGCCACTTCAGCACGTTCTGATTGAATTCCTTGGCGGAGTAGTACCCCAGCTTCTTCAGTCGTTCATTCATTGCCGCTGTCTCGATAATAATCGGTACATTCCTTCCCGGTTTAACTGGTATTTCAAGCTTTGGAATAGTAACACCCAGGATTTCTGTCGTCATGTCGCCGCCTACGCGGTCATAGTTCTTGTTGGAGTCCCATTCTTCCAGCTGCACGAACAGCTGAACCTGTTTTTTATCCCTGATGGCACTGACACCGAAAAGATGGGTAATGTTAATGATACCCAGTCCCCTGATTTCCATATGATGGGCAAGAAATTCATTCTCACCGCTGCCTACGAGGATATTGCCGCTGACGCACTGCAGCTTCACCGAGTCATCGCTGATGAGCCGATGGCCCCGTTCAATCAGTTCCAGGGCGGTTTCGCTTTTTCCGACTCCGCTGTCACCGGTGATCAGTACACCGACACCGAATACCTCCACCAGCACCCCGTGGATGGTCTTATGGGGGGCAAAGACGTCGCTTAGCACCTGGTAAGCATGGATGGCAAATTCCCCGGAGGGAAGCTCACTTTTCAGCACCGGGCATCCTGAGCGTTCAGCGATTTCAATGAACCGCTTCCCGGGCTCTTCTCCGTCACAGAAAATCACGCATGGGATCTGGTAGGTGAACATCTTTTCTATGGTTTCAAAGGACTTGTTCTCCTCCAGCCGATGCAGATACGCCTGTTCTCCTTTGCCGAACAGCTGAATGCAGTCATGGGAGAATTCCTCAAAGAACCCGCTCAAGGTGAGCCCAGGACGGTTGATCTTGGAATTGGTGATCACCCGTGCAAGCCCAGGCCTCCCTCCAATGCATTTGAGGTTCAATGCGTTGTTTTCCTTCAGATCAAGATCGATCAGATCCAGTACGGTAAATTCCTTCATACAGCTATACCTTTGTTACGTGAAATCATACCATACCCTACGGGTTTTGTATAGAAGATGAGCTGAAAAATTACTGCAATTTTTCAGTGCAGGGAAAAATATTACAGCAAGTATTAAAAGCACCCCGGCAGTGTGCCGGGGTGCTGATCCGATGCATGTATATCAAGGGCAGGTTACTCGTCCTCGTCCTCGTCCTCGTCCTCATCTTCCTCCTCTTCGAGGTCGACTTGACCTGATAACTCCTCAAGGATCCGTGCTTCCGCCTTGTGCGGAATCTTTTGGTCTACCTTTTTCTTTTTCTCCTTTCTGACAGCCATTTCCAGCTTGTCTATCATGAGTTCGATCGCCTCATACAGTTCATGAGACTCCTCCTCAACAATGAGATGAACTCCCCAGCGGAAGTGGGCCTTTCCGTCAACCCGATATCCATGGGACTCCTTGTTGACGGTAACGGTAAGATCTACAATGTACTCCTCGGCAAACTCAATACGCTGCAGTTTTTTCTCGATAAACTCATTGGTTGTATCGCTGATGTGGTAATGTACTCCTCTGATCTCAATGTTCATAGGCACCTCCTGAAAAAGTTGGGTCTTATACCTTAAGCATACGGCTCAGGTTTCACGGTGTCAATGTTTCTTTGTCCATTTTCTCTCCCCTGAAATTAGGAGCGGTCAAAGGAAGACTCTATGTTCAGCTCCTTGCGGTACTTAGCAACAGTCCTCCGGGCAATCTTTATTCCACGCTGTCCAAGCATGTCGGAGATTTTCTGGTCCGACAGGCGTTTTTTTCCGGTGTAGGATTCAATCAGCTCCCGCATAATCTCCTTCACGCTGTTTTTTGCGTAGTCCTCCCCCTGGGAGGAGGTGGATGATATGGAACTGCTGAAAAAGTACTTGACAGGAAAAATTCCCCAGTCGGTCTGCACATATTTGGCATGGGAAATCCTGGATACGGTGGTCTCGTGGACCGAAACTTCCTCTGCAATATGCTTCAGGGTCATGGGACGCAGGTGCTTGGGTCCCTTGAGGAAAAACTCATACTGAAACTTCATCAGTGCAGCTCCCACCTTTCTGAGGGTGCCTGTACGCATTTCAAGGCTGCTGATGAGCCACTGGGCATCCCGAATGGACTGCTGGATATACCGCTTGGTCTCCTTTGACACCTGGTCAGAGGATTCTCCCATCTCACGGAAGGCCTCATCAATTTTCAGTTCAGGTATCTGCTCATTGTGTATGTAGAGGCGCAGTTGCCTTCCCTGCCGGCGGATGGTGATGTCAGGGACCACATATTCTGTGGAAGCGGAGCTCCAGCTGCTTCCCGGATAGGGATTCAGGGTCCTTATGTAGGCGAATATCTCCTCAACCTCTTCAACGGCAATGCCGTAGGAACGGGAAAGATCGGTAAATTTTCCCCGCTTCAGCTGCTCCAGCTCCTTCATAATAAATGTTTCAGTATGTTCCGGGGCATCGCCGCTGAGCCGGACCTGCAGCAACAGGGATTCAATCGGGCCTTCGACGCAGATGCCGGGGGGATCAAACCCCCTGATCATCTCAAGGGTTCGCTCCAGTACCGGTGCAAGACGGGGAATCACTACCTCATCAAGGGGCTGCTGGTAGAACCCGTTACCGTCCAGATTTGATATCAGGACTTCACCAAGCTCCCGCTCCTCCGGGGATATCGGAGATACATGGAGCTGCCACAGCAGGTGGTCCTGGAGCGATTCTCCCCTGGCAAAGGCCCCTTCAATGTATTTCTGGTTTGCATCGCTCTTTTCTTCGGAAGTTCTGCTGATGTAACCCGGATCTGAGGAGTTCTCGAACACGTCGCTGCGCTGGGGCGGTCCCTGGGTGATCCGCTCATAGGATACTGAACGGTCAGCCTGGAATTCCAATGCAGGGTTCTTCTCGATTTCCTCCTGAATTTTCTCGCGGAGGTCCAGCACCGGCAGAGTCAGCAGCTCCAGGGACTGGTACATCTGGGGAGTCATTTTGAGCTGCTGTTTCTGCGTCAGTGTTAAGCGAGGCGTCTGCACGTCCGGTACCCTTCCTACATCTGAAAGTTTTCACCCAAATAGAGAGACCGGGCAAGGTCGTTCCCCATCAGTTCCCTGGGGGTGCCCTTCGCTTTCAGCTCTCCATTATGTATGATATACGAAATTTCCGTTATGTCGAGGGTGTCCCGTACGTTGTGATCGGTAATCAGGATGCCGATTCCCTGGGATTTCAGGGAGGTTATTATTCCCTTGATTTCATGGACCGCTATCGGGTCAATACCCGCAAAGGGTTCGTCCAGCAGCAGAAATTTCGGGTTCAGTGCCAGGTTTCGGGCAATTTCGGTTCTTCGCCGTTCCCCCCCTGAAAGGGTGTAGGCGGGCTGCCTGCGAAGCTGGGTGATGCCGAGCATGTCAAGAAGTTCTTCAAGCCTATTGTGCTTCTCTTCATTGGTGATGTCACAGCGAGTCTCCAGGATTGCCCAGACATTCTGCTCAACTGTCATTTTCCGAAAGATCGACGGTTCCTGGGACAAGTATGAGATGCCCTTTCGTGCACGGAGGTACATGGGCATGCGGGTCACTTCCCTGCTGTCCAGATGTATTTCCCCCTCATCAGGCCTGATGAATCCGACGATCATATAAAATACCGTAGTCTTTCCTGCCCCGTTGGGACCAAGAAGGCCCACCACCTGCCCTGAATGCATCTGAAAGGAGACCTTTGAAGCCGCCAGCTTTTTCCCGTAGCGTTTCACCAGTCCCTTTGCCGAAAGTCTGCTCGGGGGAGCCTCACTCATAGATCGTTCCCTTGACATCCCCCTCCAAGGCAATGTCATTGGTCTCCAGGTCAATGGTGATCTGTGCAGCGCGGTACTCATCGGAGTTCCAGATGACTACTGAATTTCCAGTCAGCTCCACTGTCTGGGCATTGCTGTCGTAGCGGATTGAATCGGCCCTGCAGAGCATGGGTCCGTCATCGGTATCCTTGAGAACCCGGGCGGCAATCTGAATGATCGTGATGCCCTCATCACCGGAGTTCTTCACATAGCCTCCCCGGGCGATGAGTCCGCTGCTGCGGTCCTCCATCTCCGTCCATCCCCGGGTGACGGCGGTTGAAGATTCACGGTCATATTCCAGTCTGCCGGTAATCAGGGTGATGTCCTGCTTTGCGTCATATACCGTGACATTTCCGGTGCATTCAGCAAACCGGTAGTTCTCTCCGGTCAGCCGAATCTCGGATGCGGAAATTCGGGTGTTCTCAGTCTCTATCCATGCCTCTCCGGTGAGTATGACGCTTCTTATCCCGTCGGTCACCGTTGAACGCGATGAAAGGCCTGAGAAGGTAATGGTGCTTCTCTGGTCGTCCCCGTATGCTGGGGACAGGATGAACAGAGCTGCAAGCAGCACGAAAGCGGTATATGCAGCGGGGTTTCTCCTGCTGTCACTTCTCTTCATATATTACTCCCCGGGCTTCATCGGAAAACCCAAATTCCCTGCGGTACAGATCGGCGGTAAATCCCTTGCCTTGCGTTATGGTACCATTTGAACGCACCATTGTCACCATATCTCCGGGACCGGAAGTGAGGGTCTGATCCTCGCGGTTCCAGTACAGCCGCTGGGCGGTTATGTTCACATCCTCCTGGATGGCGTCAATGACCACCTCACCAGAGAGCACCGCATCTTCGGTATCCAGGTCCAGCACCGCCTCCTGGGAACTGCCCCGGGTAATGATCTCACCGTCGGTGTCATACTGAAGAAATTCTGTATCCGAGAGCAGGGCCTGCTTGCTGGAATCCCTGAATTCTCCAGTCGTGCTGATGAAGGTGACCCTGGAACCGTCGGACATGCGCACATGGTAGGTCATGCGGTGAAGCACAAAATCAGGAGGGTCTTCGATTTCCAGGGCCGGCTGCGCCTCCCCGTAGTCGAACCTGCATGACAGCACCATCAGCAGTGCCGCAGCAGCAAAAAAAGCTTTAAGAAGTACCATGGCTGGGTTTCCCCTGTACGTTCAGGCAGGCTCCGATAAATGAACTGAACAGTGGGTTGGGGCTGCGGGGAGTGGAGGTGAATTCAGGATGGAACTGCACTCCGATTCCCCAGGGATGGTCCGGCCATTCCACTGATTCCACCAGAGAATTCTCCGGGGTGGACCCGCTGAACACCAGGCCTGCTTCAGCAAACTCCTTGCGGTACTGGGAGGCAAACTCATACCGGTGACGATGACGCTCAAAGATGCTCTCAGTACCGTAGATGCTTCGTATCTTTGTCCCTTCAGCAAGCAGGGATTCGCTGGAACCGAGGCGCATAGTCCCTCCCAAATGGGTCTGGTTGACCTGCTCCTCCAGCAGGCTGATCACCGGATAGGATGTCTCAGGCCTGAATTCCGTGCTGTCAGCGGTGCTCCAGCCCAGGACATTTCGGGCGTATTCAATCACCATGATCTGCATACCCAGGCAGATGCCGAAGCAGGGTATTCCCTGCTCCCTTGCATACTGCATGCCCCGGATCATGCCGAGGGTTCCCCTGCTGCCGAACCCTCCGGGTATCAGGATGCCGTCAACCTCGGAAAAGACCTGCTTCATCTCCTCTTCTGTGAAGTCCTCAGCTTCCTCGGAATCAATGGAACGAAGGACAACCTTTGCCTGATGTGCAATTCCCCCATGGGTGAGGGATTCAAATACCGATTTATAGGTATCGGGCTGATGGAGATACTTGCCGAGAATGCCGACGGTGACTGTCCGTTCAGCATGCCTGCAGATATCAACAACATGCTCCCATTCAGAAAGATCGGGTTCATTTTCCGGCAATCCAAGCTTGTTCAGTACAATGGAGTCCAGGTTCTGGTCCCGGAACACCAGAGGCAGCTCATAGATGGTGTCCTTCAGATCATACCCGGAAATGACTGAATCACGGTCTACATTGGTGAACAGTGCGATCTTGTGGATCAGGTCAGCGGTGAGCATGG
>PWNW01000288.1 GCA_003557605.1 Spirochaetaceae bacterium | reverse complement strand
GGTATTTCAAACTTTCATAGACTGACTTTGCATCTCGCAAACTCTTACAGTGGACTACTCCGTCGTCTGCATAGCGGGCGAATGGCTTGTCCGGGTGTGTCCTGTCCATCCATACATCAAAGGCATAATGCAGGAACAGATTCGCCAGCACTGGACTGATAACTCCTCCTTGAGGTGTTCCTTTTGTCCGCTGCTCCACCGTTCCGTCTACCCTCTGAAATGGCGCTTTCAGCCATCTTTCCACATAGAGTATCACCCAGGGTATATCCGTATGCTTCCTGACTGCTTTCATCAGCAGTTCATGGTCAATGTTGTCAAACAATCCCTTGGTGTCAAACTCCATGCCTATATTATTCATAGAGTTAAGGTGCTTTCATGCGGTTGTCCGAGGGATGCAGTTTCATTACCACAGGGATAAATCTGCTGATCCGCCGGGCTTTTCGGCTTGTTTGTTGCACATTTTCCATGCGCACGTTATAGTTTTTCTTATGAACCCTTTCCGGACTCTCCTGTGCATATCTCTGCTGCCGCTCTTGTCTGTCCAGGTTTCCTGCGACGCAAGCGCCGGTGAACCCAGGATTGCCGGGGCACACAGCGCTGCACCGAATACGGCTGCGGTGACAGTGATCTACGGATTCACCGATGCCCCTCCCGATCCTTCGCCGCTTCACAGCGGAAGGGAGGACTGGACGGTCAACGGCAATCCTGCAGCGACGGTACATCATGCCGCATGGGTCTCCGATGCGCTGCCGAAGTCCGACAGGCACACCTATCCAGTGGAGATCACCTACCGGGTCTACCTGGAACTGGATGCCCCGATGGAGAACGGCAGGACCTATGAGATTGACAGCCCCTACGGGAAGATCTCCCTTGACTTCCATGACCGTGACACCTTCTGCGAATCCATAAAGGTGAATCAGGTCGGATACCACCCGGAGAGCACCAGGAGGTATGCAAACCTGGGGGTGTTTCTCGGTTCAGGCGGGTCCAGGTATTATGATGAACCGATTATCTACCGTGTTGTCTCCTTGTCCGACGACCGGGACGTCTATCAGGGAAGGGCTGAATACCTGGGCGAGGACGTCCGGGCAGCGGTGAGTTCCGGGGAGCATGTCTACCGGCTGGATCTGCATGAGGTCCCCCCAGGAGGCCCCTATATACTATCAGCAGAGGGATGGGGAAGGTCCCACCCCTTTGAAATCTCCTATGAGGCGGTCTCCCATATTGCCTACACCTATGCCAGGGGCCTCTACCATCAGCGGTGCGGAATTGCTCTTGAATCCCCCTGGACTGAGCATACCCGGGATGCCTGCCACTGCCGGGCGGCCATGACCAGGATTCCCTGGAGTCCCTCAGGGGGGATGCGTACGGATGAACGGATTCCGATGACTGAAGTCACCGGCGGGCACCATGATGCAGGGGATTTCTCCAGGAGGCCATATCACACGATTATACCGGTCATGCTCATGGGTTACTATGAAGCATTTCCCGATCACTTCACCGACGGTCAGTTCAACATCCCCGAGTCAGGAAACAGCATTCCCGATCTCCTGGATGAGGCATTGTGGGCAGTCAGGCTCTGGGAGCACCTTCAGATACTTGATCCCCGGGCACGTTCATACGGGGGAGTCATGGCCGGCACCGACAGTCCGTCCCATCCCGTATACGGGCAGGTAAGTGCAGCCTCTGACCCATCCCTCATCGGCACCTGGGACGTGAGGCCCTGCGTGACGGCATCCTTTGCCGGGATGGCCGCCCAGGCTGCACGGCTGCTGACACAATTTCCTGAAATAGAGGATACCGCTGAAGGTCTGCACCAAAGGGCCCTTGCTGCCTGGGAATACCTGGAGACCCACCGGGATGAAGAGGGCATGATCCATAGTGAAGGCGAAACCTCAGAGATCATGTATGCATCCCTTCAGCTCTACCTGGCAGGAAGGTATTTCGGCCGGGAAGAGGAGGAGACAGAAAGATTTTACCGAACATTCTCCCGCCTGGCACAGCGGATTCTCGTGGAAGACGGTCACTGGCCCCACCAGTACCGCCCGGGAAACATGTATGCCGCATGCCGTACCGTCCATTTCATCAGCTACCTGCTCTCCGACCAGCAGCAGGATGTTCACCTGGCTGACTCAATCCGCCGTCTGATAACCTCCCAGGCGGAAGCCGGCGGGTATATGGGATTCGATATGGACAGTTCCTTCTATCCCCATGGGGCAACACGCTCCTACGGATGGGGAGCCGCAACGGCCCAGGGACGCTATGCTGACGTATACGCCTTCGCGTACCGTCTTGCGGAGACTGAAGAACTCGCTCAGCGGTACTTTGACACCCTCTGCCAGTTCGGCGACTATGCTCTGGGGCTCAACCCCCTGGGCATTTCCTTCGTCACCGGCCTCGGCAGCAGGCAGGTGCAAAGCCCCACCCACCTGGATTCCTATTTCACCAAGTTCGGCAGATCCGACGGGATCCATGATGATCATCTGGATGATCCGAAGGGCAATGTTCCCGGCCTGCTTATATTCGGGCCTGCTGAGGGACGCAGCGGTATGGAGTACCAGCGCTCAGTTTCTGATCGGGTGCATCCCCAGTGGGATGACCTGCCGCTGCAGCGGAGGTGGTCCGACGGATGGCCGCTGGTCGACTGCAATGAGTTCTCCATCTGGGAGACCATGATCTGGAACATCTGCCTCTACGGAGTGATCAATCGTCCTCACTGACCCTGTTTCTCTTCAGCCTGCTGAGCAGATAGGACCGTTCACGGCCCGTAAGACCGATGAAAAAGAATGCAGTGAAGAACACCAGGCAGGCAATGAACTCAAGGAGGGCGATTGCCGCCAGGGAGTCAGGGGGAATGATCCGCACGGCCCCTGCAAGAGCTGCCGCCATGATTCCCAGGGGAAGCAGGGAGGGAAGCACTGCAGACCCATAGAAGTATCCGTTGCGTATCCCCGTTGTCTTCCCTGCCTTCGGCTGAACCAGGATGATATCCGTACAGGATGTGGAGATCAGGGTGGCAAGGGCTGCTCCGGGGAGGCCGAGGCTCCTGATGAGCAGCAGCGTCAGTCCGAGGTTCAGCAGCTGTCCGCCGAAGAACACCCGGGAGAGATAGCGCTGGTGACCGGTCATGGAGAGCACATTCGCAGCATTCCCATGGATCACGCTGACCATCATTGCCGCCAGCAGAATCTGTGCCGCAGGGGCAGCTTCCCGGAAGGACTCGCCCATCCACACCGACAGCAGCGGTTCTGCCAGGAACGCCAGCCCGGTGAGAAGCGGAACCGCCAATGCGGTGGAGAGCTTCGTTCCGAGGCGGAACACCTCCCTGATGTTCTGATTCTCCCCGCTTCCGTGGAGTTCCGCAATGACCGGGGTGAGGGCATTGGTCAGCTGCCTGCACAGTCCTGAAGCCTCCTCCGCCACCCGTGCGGCAACGCTGTAGAGCGCCACCGCCGACAGGGAAAGAAAGGACTGCACGATCAGGGAGTCAACACGGGTGTAGATCAGTGTTGAGACCTGGATGATGAAGATATACATCGAGAAGGAGGACACCTCCCGCACCATTGACAGGCGGGCTTCCCGTAGGCGGATGCTGACCCCGGGAAGCACCCTGATGCATACCAGGGCACCGGCTCCCATTGCTGCGGTGTGAGAAATCAGGTTGGCAAGGGCAAGGAACTCCACCGACGGCTGAACCGTCAGCGCCCAGAAGGCCCCTGCAGCATACAGCAGGGTGCTCGCCGTCTTGAACATGTTGGCCCACCACTGCCGCTGGAATCCGGTCATAACTCCCGCAAACATCCCCAGGGGCATGCCGACGGCGGTGCGGAAGGCCACAAGGAGGAATACCATCCGTGAGGCATCTTCATAGGCTTCGGGGATATTGAGAAGTTCAGGGAGGAACAGGGAAAACAGCGCTGCGGCTCCCATCACAGCAGCCCCCAGGACCATGTAGACCCAGAAAAACGTTGACACCAGGTTCGCCAGCCGTCGGTCATCCTGCTTTCCCCGTGCATCGGCTACGTATTTCACCACAGAAGTCCCGAATCCCAGGTCAAAGAGACCGAACAGTCCGATTACCGCCTGCAGCAGCGCCCAGAGTCCGAATCCTTCCGTACCGAGGCGGGATGCGATAAAAGGGGTAAGGACAAGAAACACCGCTATCTGCACACCCTGACGCACATAGTTTGACAGGGTGTTCTTCAGGATGAATACAGATCGGTTTTTACCTGCCATCTTCGCCTCCGATGACCTCGGCAAACTGCCTGCAGACTGCATCCCACTCCTGTGCCGTTTCCCGGGCACGCCTCTGGGCGGACCGGCCCATGGCGTTCCTGTCGGATTCAGTGAAATATTTCAGGAGTGCACGGGTGAACCCCTGGGGATTGTTTCCCCTGACTGTCCAGCCTGCCCCACCGTCACGTCCGATGAGCTCCTCCGCAGTCATGAAATGATTGATCACCACCGGCAGCCCGTGGAGCATCGCCTCAAGAACCACCATGCCGAATCCCTCGGACTCCGAGGCAAGCATGAACAGCTGTGACTGAGAAAAGAGGCTGCTCAGCTGCTCCCGGTCCTTCCAGGAATCTATTATGACAGCATCCTCCAGCGACAGCTCCCGCACCATTGAGCGCAGGTGCTGCACATAGGATCGATCAAAGTCCAGGTTTCCCGCACATCGCAGGGTAATCATCCCCCGAAGATCTGGGTTCAGGACAAAGACCTCCGCTAATGCTGACACCAGCACATGAAAGCCCTTCCTGGGACCGTAGTTTCCCACAGAAAGAATCTGGGCGGGCATGCGGGTGCAGTCTGCCTGTCCAAGTTCCCTTCCGGCATAGTCGCAGCCGGGATAGATCACCCGGGAGCGGGATGATGAGCGGCCGATATCAGCGGAGAGCACCGCCCGGCTCACCCCAATGCGCATGTCCGCAGGATAGAGGGCAAGGAGGGTCAGCAGGCGATGCTTCAGCCGGGAGTGAAGGGAGCGGTAGGTGTCCCAGTAGCACAGCTGGGAGAGGCTCACAAGGCGGAAGGCCCTCCGGAATCTCCATGCTGCCGGCCGGATGAACCGGTAGAGCCAGGAATCATAGATCACCACGGTATTGCGGGGTTCATGGTTCTCCAGAAGGGCGCACAGTGACTGTGACGCTGTTCTCCTGTTGGCAGGGTCATGGATTGACCTGCCGGAGAGCATATTATCAAGTGCGGCGACCTCCACGTCCCATCCGTTCCGGATGAGCCCGTCGATGACCTTCCGATGGTAGATCTCCCCGCCGGTCTTCGGCACCGGGGGAAATGACGGGAGAATGAACAGTGCCGGGGGTTCTCGTCTGAAGGATCTGCTCACCATCGGCTCCACTGCCTGGTCCTCCAGGCTGATGAAATCATGCCGTGCTTTCTTCCCAGCCGGTGCAGGAAATCAAGACGGAGGAAAAATCTATCGGACCTGTCCTTCAGGGTCAGCACTGATGCGGCATACCGAAGCCATGCAAGCAGCAGGTCCCACAGTTCCCATACGCTGGTCTTCCATGATTTTTCAGGAAGGGCATCCTTCCATTTTGCCGCAAGCAGGGCTCCGGCCATGGCGTTCTTCATGGACTGGCGGTACAGTCCCCGCACGGATGCACGATGGTCATGGTACACCACCCCGTCGGGGCAGTATGCAATGGTGAGGCCCGTCTCTTTCTGGATTCTCCAGGACAAATCGCAGTCCTCGCCGCATATCAGCTGGGTGTCAAATCCCCCTGCGCAGTGAAATGCATCGGCATGGAACAATGCATTGGCGGTCTGCAGATAGGGCATAAAGGGATGCTCCACCGCACGCTTCTGGTCAAGAATGTTGGCCCGGTTCATCCACCGCTGAACGTCATTTTTCGGTTCCGTCCCGACAATGCTGCCTCCAGCCCCTGCCGTCCGGGGGTCCGCAAAGAGGGGAACAAGATGCTTCAGCCAGTCGGGGGACACAATGCAGTCAATATCGATGAAGGCTAGAATCTCCCCCCGTGCGGAGAAGGCCCCCCTGTTGCGTGCCGCAGCGGGGCCGCGCTGTTCAAGCTCGCAGAGCACCGTTACCTGGGCATATGACGAGGCAGTTTCCGCTGAACCGTCGTCGGAACCGTTGTCCACAATGATGATCTCATGGGAAGGAGAATCCTCAGCAAGGGCCAGCAGGGATTCAATGCAGCCGGCTATGGTCCGCATCCCGTTGTAGCAGGGAATAATGATCGAGACTTCCACCCCGGAATTCTTCATTGCGCCGAGCCCTCCTGCCCCCCTGGAAAGAAAAGTCATAGTCAGTGTACAGCATGACGGCTGATTCCTGCAAGGTAAACCTGGTGATATTCCTGATTGGAAAACCGTGAACTCTGCAGTACAATGGAGGAATGAAGATTCTGATTCTTTCTAATCTCTATCCTCCCGCCGTCCTCGGGGGGTATGAAATTCTCTGCGGCCAGGTGGTGCAGTTTCTGCAGCAGCAGGGGCATCAGGTCACTGTGGTCACATCAGACTACGGGGACGCAGAAGAGCAGCCGGGGGTATTTCGGAGTCTGAAACTCTTTGTCCCCTTCGGACAGCCTGCGGGAATGCACCGGATGCATCGTCTCCGGGCAGCCCGGTACAACTACCGGGAGATGAGCAGGCTCATCAGCGAGGTTCGCCCCGACGTGGTGTTTGTCTGGAGCCTGCTGAGGCTGACCCCGGCTCCGCTGAGGGCGGTTTGCGATTCCGGCATGCCGGTGGTATGCACCTTTAATGATGAGAACATCTCCGGATACCTGCCCTCCTCGTTTTCTCCTGCTCCGAGAAACCTCCTTCGGTGGACAGCAGACCGGCTTATGCCTCGGATCACCCTGCAGGGCATCGACTTTCCCTGCACCACCTGCATCAGCAAACTCCTGAAGGAGAACCTGATGAACCGGGGGATGCCGATAGCTTCATCACGGGTCATCTACCAGGGAATACCCCTGGAGCAGTTTCCGATGAAACCCAATGCCGGAAGCATCAGTACTCCGGTGAAGCTTCTGTATGCCGGACAGCTTCACCCCTACAAGGGGGTGCATACTATTCTTTCGGCCCTGGAGCTGCTCAAGCAGGACCCGGGGCTCTCTCCCTTCGAGCTGACCATAGTGGGACAGGGGCCCGATGAATATACTGACCGCCTCAGAAGGCAGACAGCAGACAGCGGCCTGCCTGCAAAGCTTGCAGGGGCTGCAGCACATCAGCAGATGCCGGAGGTGTACCGCGCTCATGACATCTTCATTTTCCCCTCAATCTGGCAGGAACCCTTCGGTCTTACCCATCTTGAAGCAATGGCCAGCGGGATATCGGTAGTCAGCACTGCCAACGGAGGGCAGGGAGAATTCCTGAAGGACGGTGAAAACTGCCTGACCTTCCCCCCGGAGGATGCCGAGGCCCTGGCAGGACAGCTTAAGCGCCTGATGACCGACCCCGGTCTCACTGCTTCCCTGGCTGCTGAAGGGCGCAGGACCGCGGAGCAGTCCTTCTCCTT
>PWNW01000377.1 GCA_003557605.1 Spirochaetaceae bacterium | reverse complement strand
GAAGCGCTGTAGACATAGCAATCCCCCATGCTAATATAGACGAGTATAAAAGAGGAGTTTCCAATGGATGTAGAATTACTGACAAGATTCTTTATGTGGTGCACGATCCTGAACGGCAGTCTGCTTCTGATCTCTTCACTTCTCGGTATGGTTTTTTCAACCGATTTCGTGTACGGAATACACAGCAAATGGTTTCCAATGCAGAAGGACACCTTCAATGCTGTGCTCTATGCATTAATCGGGATTTGGAAGATCATCATATTTGTTTTTAATGTAATACCTTGGGCTGTACTAGCAATAATCAGCTGAGAAGCCCTGGCACATACACCTTGAGGATACAGAAATACCCGGTTTTTTAATTCTTGAAGCACTGAAGAAAGATGAAAAGACCGGGTATGCGCCATCAACATAGTCAATCAGCCTGCTCGAAGGCTTCCCGCACACAGCACCCGAGCAACCGTGTCTTAATCCCCACAAAGGGATATTTCTACTTTATCCCTAAAGAGTTGAATACTCTCCTTCACTAATTGACGTTATGTCGTTGGCATCATATAATGCAACACAGGTTACTGTAACGGAGGTTGCAATGAAATTCTATGACAGACAGCAGGAACTTGACAGCCTCGAAGAACTCTACAGGCAATGTAAGTCGGGATACGGAAAGATTGCCGTTGTGACCGGGCGGAGAAGAGTGGGGAAAACATTGCTTGCAAAGAAGTTCGCTGAGGGGAAAACGAGCCTGTATTTTTTTATCAGTAAAAAGACTGAAAGCCTGCTGTGCGATGAGTTCATCCTGCAGTATGAGTCATGTATCGGCCAAGCCCACATTGGAAGGATCCAGAAATTCATTGAACTCTTTGAGCTGATACTGAAGTACGGCAGAGATCACCCCTGTGTGCTCATCATTGATGAGTTTCAGGAATTTTATACCGTTAATCCGGGTATCTATTCAGAAATCCAGAACAAATGGGATGAATATAAATTCCAGACAAAAGTTCATGTAGTGTTTATTGGTTCCATATATTCCTTGATGGTTAAGACGTTCCAGAATGCAAAGGAACCCTTGTTCGGCAGGGCAGACCGGATCCTGTATATTAAGCCCTTTGAAGTGCAAGTGATGAAAACCATCCTGGAAGACCGCAGGCAGTACAGCAATGAGAATTTGCTCTACACGTATATGGTGACCGGGGGAGTTCCAAGATACCTGGAACTGCTTTGGGAAACAAAGAGCTTCACAAAACAGCGTATCCTGGACCAGGTATTCAAGAAGGATTCCTTTTTTATTGAGGAAGGAAAAAACTCCCTGGTATTGGAATTCGGCAAAGACTATGGAACCTACTTTTCCATACTGGAGCTGCTTTCAGTCGGCAGGACCTCACGAAGTGAAATCGAATCTGTCCTTGAGCGCAGCTGCGGAGGATATCTGGAGAGACTTGAAAGAGAATACGATGTGGTGGAAAAAGTAAAACCCCTCGGAAGCAAGCGGGATGCAAGGAACCAGAAATATCGGATCAAGGATAATTTTACTCATTTCTGGTTCAGGTTCGTCAATAGATATATGACATTAATCCAGGGTGACCGGTTTGGATACCTGCGAAATGTTATTGACAAGGAACTATCAAGTTTTTGCGGGACAGTCCTTGAGAAACTCTTTATAGAAATCAAGGGATACTCAAATGAATATGGGCTCATCGGAACCTACTGGGAAAGGGGGAATAAGAATGAAATAGATATTGTCTCGGTGAACGAAATACATAAAAAGATCTGCGTTACTGAAGTAAAGATGAATAAGGATAAGATTAACCTTCATAGGCTGAGAGCAAAAACCGCAAACCTTGAAACCAACTACCCGGGGTATGAATTCGAGTATGAAGGATTGGCACTTGAAGATATTTCGCTGCTCCTGGAAAGCATGCCGTAAAAGCCAATGCTGTATTCATGTTGGGAATTCCTGTCCTCAAGACCAGTACAGTGCAGACTGCACAATTCGTCACAGCAGGTTTCCCCTGACAGTCCTATATTGAGTACTGATTTGTCTTACATGGCAACCTAATAATCTCCCATTATAGAGCATCCTATGGGAGATTAAAGAATTACACCAAGTTGGAACCTATGTCTGGAGCAGCCACTTATACGCAGGAACTACATGAATCATTCTGCCTGTTTTCTCATCTTTGACTTCTTCCTCTTCATATGCTGTCACCAGCCAAGATTCTTGAAGTTCTAATTCCTTCATTCCATTAAGAAGAGCTCCAATTTCACGATCTCTCGTCTTCTCCTGCCCTCCCAGTTCCCAGCAAACCTGAATCAAACGCAAGTCAGAATCAGGTCCAACTGCAAAATCGATTTCATCACCATGAGCGGTTTTATAGTAATATACATGCTCCATGGTTCGTCTGAGCTCCACAAAGATCATGTTTTCCAAAGCAAACCTATTATTGTCAGAGGTTGCTCGTGAAAACGCCTGTGCCATTGCATGGTCAACACAATAGACCTTCTTCGGGTTTACCGCTTGAACTGCCGTGTTGTATGAGCGAATCGGAACAGTAAACAGCAGATAGCAATCTATTATCTTGTCAATATAATCACGTATCAATTCATGCGACAGTTTGTTTCTTTCCCCCGCAAGGCGCTGTTTCAGTTTATTCACAGAGAAAAGTCGTGAACAGCTGGTCATCAGCATCTGTACAAGTCTTTTCAGTTGAACAGGATGCTGAGTATTATACCTAAGCATGATGTCCCTGGTAAAAACATCATTAACCAGATTTTGGAAATATAATGCAGCCATTGCCTCCCTCGGCAGAAGAAGCCGTTCAGGCATTCCTCCCTTTGTGACATAATCCCCAAAAGCACCGATAATCTCATCTCTGCTGGAAATATCAGATATGGATTCTGGCTTGCTGTTAGCCCTGAGGAATTCACGGAAGGAGAACGGAAACATTTCCCAGGTGCAGGTTCTGCCGCCAAGTTCAGTCGCTATTTCTTTCGAAAGCAGTTTTGCAGATGAACCGGTAATATACACCTCACAGTTTTCTGTAGTCTGTATCCTGTTGATGAACTGCGCCCATTGGTTCACATATTGAAGCTCATCAAAAAAGAAGTAGGTCCGCTGCCCGTGCTTTTCAGGATACATTCCATAGTACGTATCAGCAATTACAGTCGGATCAGATTCTTCGGTTCTAAGAAAATCCAATCGGTCATCTGAAAAATCAATATAACTTAAGCGTTTTTTCGCTTCTCTACCGTTTTTTGGTAATCCCTTAGAAGTCTTCTGAGCAATGAAACTGAATGTTTCTGGAAGAAAAAGCCAGCAGCAGTTAAAGCAACCTCATTCAGTTGACTTTCTTGTGCCGGGTAGTTTTTAAAACAATATGATGTTAAAAAAATCGTCACACTTAGTTCACAATTTGGGTTTTTGCCATAAAAAAGCCCCCGTTCTGCAGTTGATTTTACGCAGGCAGGGAGCTCTTTAATTCTATATATGGTAAAATGTTGCCCGGAAGAGGATTTGAACCTCCACAGCCGTAAGGCCACTAGACCCTGAACCTAGCGTGTCTACCAATTTCACCATCCGGGCTTTCGTCTGATACTATACTTATCACAGGAAAAAAGTCAATAAGTTCACGAATCAATTATATGCACTTCCATCCTATGGTGTATTTCCCGGGAGCTTGTGCCGATTCTCAGCTCAAAAACTCCTGGATTCAGGGCCCATTGCTGTCCGTCGTGATGCATGAATGCACGGGTATTGAGTTCAACTGCAGCGGTGCGGGATTCACCCGGATACAGGAAGATTTTCTCAAACCCCTTGAGTTCCTGTTCCGGTCTTGCAGTTTTAGGGGTTTTTTCATGAACATAGAGCTGCACCACCTGGGCTCCTGCACGGTCACCGGTGTTGGTGATCCTGCAGGACACCGTAACTATGGGGGGATCGGTGAGGGCATTGCTTCCCGCCTTTGCCTGAAGAGGGGCTGCTTCAGCTTCTGTGATCTCAAAGTCGGTATAGGAAAGACCGTGGCCGAAGGGGAACTGAGGACTCAGGTTCATCTCGTCAAACCACCGGTACCCGACAAATACCCCCTCCTGATATTCCAGCGTCCTGGGCTTTCGGATACGGGGATTCCCCTGGGGACCGATTACCCGAACAAAGCTAATATTCCAGGGAGCAGCAGGGTATCCCTTCATAGCCCCATGATCATCCAGCTGTCTTGCCATGGTGAAGGGAAGCTTTCCCGACGGATTAACGGCACCTGAAAGAACCCGGGCAGGGGCTGTTCCCCGGTGCATGCCTAAATATCCTGTGAAGATTACTGCCTGCACCTTGTCAATCCATGATGAGGTTTCCACATCTCCCCCTGCATGGATCATGACAATGACCTTGCTGTTGATCCTGCATGCACGGTCAAGGGCAAGCAGATCCTCCTCAAGGAGCCTGTAGGGTCTGTCGTAGGCTTCGCTTTCATAGAACCGGTCAAAACCTGCTGCAACGACCACATAATCCGATGATGATATCGAGTCGTCTGAATCATCCCTGAGCACCCTGAACCCCTCCCCTTCCAGGGCTTCGGCTATCCCGGGGCCGGAGACAACGGGCACGAAGCTTGAACCGCCCCCTCCGGTGGGGGTATTGACTGCGCACCGCCCCAGCACTGATACGGTACATCCCTTCTTCATGGGGAGGGTGCTGTTACGGTTTTTCAGCAGAACCACAGAAGACTCCGCCGCCTTGAGGGCCAGAGCACGATGCTTTTCAGTATTAAGTCCCCGGCTTTCATCCTTTACGGATGAGTAGAATTCGCTGGCGCTGCAGACCGTCAGGATCCTGCGGACCTTGCGGTCTATCATATCTTCGGTGATCCTGCCGGAACGCAGCGCACGCTTCACCTTCCTGACGGTCATCTTCCGGGCCTTTGGCATTTCGATATCAACACCGTGGTGAACAGCTGCTTCGGTATGATAGAGAGAATTCCAGTCAGATATGACAACTCCGGAAAATCCCCATGCTGTTCTCAGCACCTCATCAAGGAGATAGGGATGCTGCGCACCGTATATTCCGTTGATCTGGTTGTAGGAAGTCATCACCCCGTTCACCGATCCCCTGATGACCGCATGTTCAAAGGGAGCAAGATATATTTCATGAAGGGTTTTAGCGTCAACCACTGAATTTGACTTATGCCGGTCAAATTCAGAATTGTTGCAGGCAAAATGCTTCGCCACCGCCATGACTCCCCGTTCCTGTACTCCGCGAATGTAGGAGACTGCCATATCACCGGCGAGGAAGGGGTCCTCTCC
The DNA here is from genome assembly GCA_003557605.1 of Spirochaetaceae bacterium. Taxonomy (GTDB): domain Bacteria; phylum Spirochaetota; class Spirochaetia; order PWKH01; family PWKH01; genus PWKH01. The sequence goes on along the minus strand of PWNW01000377.1, from coordinate 2,250 downwards.
GAAATATTCAAAATTTCTCCCGCATACCGGGACCCTGGCGATATTAACCCCCGGTCCGAGAATTACCGATATCCCCTGGGCCCTGCATTCATCCGCTATTGCGGAGCCGACCTGGTATATGAGACTGCGGTCCCACAATGCAGCAAGCATGATCCCCGCCGGAAACGCCGTGGCCTGCTTGAAGCATCGTACCCCGCTGGAGGCATCGCTCATCCAAACCTTTGGTATGGAAAGTCTGGGAATTCCAGGAACTGCAAGATCGTCCACGCCGCCTAAGATGCGGATTTTTTCCACCAGAGTCATCCGGGAAAGCAGGAAATCAGGATCAGGGAACCCTGCATCATGATCTGCGGGAACATCCTGCTTATACATGGCCATGGCACCGGTGAAGAGCCTCTGCAGCAGTCTTCGCTTCCAGTCATGCTTCATCCTATCCCTCTATCATAATCTCAGGGGGTTGTCCACCGATTAAAAGCTCTGTACATTAGCAGTATGGGATTGCGAATATTGAGTCTGGGAGAAATTGTAGGGAAATCGGGGGTCTACTGCATCAAGAAGAGCCTCAAGCGCTTCTGTGAAGAGAACCGCATCGACTTTGTCATTGCCAACGGAGAAGGGGCCACCGGAGGATTCGGGCTGGGAAAGAACCATGCAGTATACCTGAACAAGCTGGGCATTGATGCAATCACCACCGGTGAAAAAAGCTTCTACAAGAAGGATATGGTGGGTCATATGGCAAAGGCATCCTCAATGATACGCCCCGCCAACTACCCGCCGTCGGTCCCCGGAAGAGGATGGAGGACCTACGAAACCCGGTTGGGAACCATTGCGGTGGTGAACCTCCTGGGCCAGTCCGATTTCTCACGGGTCCACTTAAGCAACCCATTCTCCCTGCTTCCCGCCCTGCTGGAGCGCATCAGGGAGATCACCCCCATAATATTCCTGCAGTTCCATGCCGCCACTACTGCAGAAAAGAACTCCATGTTCTTCCATGCCGACGGAACGGTATCGGCAGTGGTGGGAACCCATGCAAAGGTGCTTACCGCCGATGCACGTATATTCCCGAAACACACAGCGGTGATCACCGACAACGGCCGATGCGGAAGCATTGCCAGCGTCGGGGGGCTTGAACCTTCCATTGAGATCAGAAAGTTCCTGACCCAGATTCCTGAACGTTCAGAAGATGCCTGGGAGGAGATGGAACTGCAGGGCGTAGTAATTGAGGTGGAACAGGACGGCAAAGCCTCCTCAATTGAATCGTTCCGATATCCCGTGGAGGGAGAAGAACCGATATGAAAGAACAGGCACGAGTCATTGACTGCTCTCAAGATATTATTACCGTCGCCTGCATGGACGGCGGCTCATGCGCATCCTGCGCAGGAAAGGGTTTCTGCAATGTCCAGGGAAAGCAGTTTACCGCAGTGAATTCCAGCGGACTGGACATTGCCCACGGAGATGATGTTGAAATATACCTTCCTCCGGGAAAGACCATGTTTTCCGGGTTCATGGTGATGATGCTTCCGCTGATCACCTTCGGGGCAGGATACCTGGCATCATCACGGCTGTTTGCTGCTGAGAGCGAACTGGTCAACGCACTTGGAGGATTTCTCGGCCTTGCAGCAGGGTTTCTCATCGCCTACGGCTATGGGAGGGTCCAGAAAACTCGAAGTCAGCCGGAGATCATCAGGATCATAAAAAAACAGCTGTCTCCCTAGGTTTGCAATTGCCCAAACGGCGGCTCCTCCCTATAATAGTACTGCATGAACAGATACATATTTTTCAGCGGCGGAGTCTGCTCCAGTCTCGGCAAGGGCCTAGCGGCAACCTCGCTGGCAAACCTTCTGGAGAGCCACGGACTGAAGGTTCAGATGATCAAGATTGATCCCTATCTGAACGTCGACGCAGGGACCATGAGCCCCTACCAGCATGGAGAGGTCTATGTCACCCGGGACGGGTTTGAGACCGACCTCGACCTGGGAAACTATGCACGGTTCACCAATGTCGAAATCACCCGGGAGAACTCCATCACCACCGGTCAGGTGTACCAGGAGGTGATCAAAAAGGAACGGGAAGGCCGATACCTGGGAAGAACGGTGCAGATCATTCCCCATATCACCGACGAAATCAAGCACCGCATCTTTGCTGTTGGGAAAAAACCCGATGCGGAGGTCACGAGCATTGAGATCGGAGGCCCCGTCGGCGATATCGAATCGGTCCCCTATCTTGAAGCGGCACGGCAGATGATTATTG
>PWNW01000287.1 GCA_003557605.1 Spirochaetaceae bacterium | reverse complement strand
CCCGCCGCAGCTGCGGGTCAAGTGCCGTTACGTCTGCCCCAGGACGTACCAGCACCTGAATAACCCGGTCAACGGGGATGGATACTGCTCCAAGGGCTGCGGCAGCCAGAAAACTGACCACCAGCGCACATGAGAGCAGCCATATCCATGTCCTGAAGCGCCGCGCGTTCATGACCTACTCGAAGTACCCGGGGTATGCCATCCGTGCTGCGGTTTCCGCCGCATCCAGCAGGAAATGGCTGTAGCTGTTCTTCAGCTTCTCGGGAAATACGTACACCCGCTCTTCCCTCAGGGCCTTCACCCCGGAGAGTGCGGGATCACCGACCACCTGCCGGTAAAAGGCATCAGCGGCATCATCATCACCCCAGACATAGCTCGGAAGGAACAGGATGTCCGGGTCCAGATCAATTACCACTTCCTTGGACAGGGGGACCTGCCCGAAGTCGCCGGTCTCCATATGGGAGACAGCATTATCGATTCCTGCCAGGGACAGCACCAGGTCCCAGGTGGTCCCGAAGCCGTTGGCTGTTGCCCAGCTGTTGTAGTCAATGGCGGAAACCCGCTCATTCTCAGGGACGGCTGCGGCACGCTGCATGAGGTCCTGCGCACGCATCTCAATGTTCCGATTCAGCTCTGCCGCCTCCTCGGTCCTGCCGGTAAGATCCCCGAGGACGGATACGGCTTCAATAATTCCTTCTATGTCAAAGGGGGTGTCAATCTGGTACACCGGAATGCCCGCTTTGCGCAGCTGCTCCACCTTGGGGGCCTCGCTCCAGTTTGCGGCGATCACCAGATCCGGATAGATGCTGATAATCTGCTCCACGTTGAACTCAATGACCGGCTCAATCCTTGAAGCCCGGTCAAGGACATTTGAATATGCTTTATTCAGGGCGATGGTTGATACCGCTGCAAAGGCCTCATCGGGAAGCAGCTCAAAGAGCACTTCGTCGCTGAAGGAGGTCAGGGATATCACAGATTCGGGACGGGCATGGAGGGTTACCTCAGTCTCCAGGTCATCGATGAAGGTCATGGGATACCCTTCACCGGCATCAGCTGCTGCCTGCTCCTCCATGGCTCCGGCAGCAGAAACAGCGAAGGCTGCGCAGAGCATGCACAGCACAGTAAGCACGAGACGAGTCGAACAGTTTTTCATAGACTTCTCCTGTAAAAAAAACCCGCGTACAGGTTATGTGTTTGGCAGGCTCCCGTCTCCTGGCTTTCGGGTCATTCTGGGGCAGCGATCCTTCCCGGTTTCCCAGTGGCAACATCGCATCAGTCACCGATTACAGTGGCGCGTCCGCAGCGGATTCTCACCGCTTTCCGTAGAGCCTTGGAGGAATCATATCAGATGAGATGGGAGCAGACAAGGGGCATTTTGTGCTTAATTCCATTGGGAAAATCAGCACTGCATTCAGACCATTGCTTCCTTCATTGCCCGAACTGCAGAAGGGGTATCTGAAAGGGGGGAAAGCTCAAACCCGATAAACCCGGTATATCCTGCCTGCTTGAGGGCGGTAAATATATTTCGGTAATTCAGCTCCCCTGTGCCCGGCTCATGTCTGCCCGGCACATCCGCAGCATGGACATATCCAATTACATCCAGGCTGCTGACCAGTCTGTCGGTGACATTCCCCTTCATGATCTGCATATGGTAGATGTCAAAGAGGACCTTGAGATGTTCAGAGCCTACAGACCTTACCAGCCTGAAGGATTCGTCGGGGTCAGAAAGAAAATAACCGGGATGATCAACCAGGGTGTTCAACGGCTCAAGCACCAGGGTGATGCCGTACTTCTCTGCGCAGGATGCCGCTTCCTTGAGGGTGTGAAGCAGGGCATTCTGCTTCTGGTCATGGGACCATCTGGGATCAATTGGTTTTGCGCTTCCGTCAGCAGGGTCCAGCGCATCGGAATGGATCACCAGGTACGGGCACCCTATCTGCTTCGCCTTCTCCAAAGACTGCTTAAGAAATGAAATATAGGGAATGCTGTCCTTGGGGTCCGCAGGAGAGAACTGATCATCCCCGGAATATGCTGATACTCCAATCCCCGATGACTTCACGGCGCTGGAGAGCGCATCCCAGTCAGTATCGCTCCATCGCCAGAACTCGGCATACTGGAACCCGTCATCAGCTGCGGCCTGGAACCGGTCATACCAGGGCACATGGTCATAGAGCATCTCAATGCAGACAGAATACTTCATATTTTTTTCTCCAAGATCAGAGACTTCGCCCGTTGAACTCTGCAGCCGCCTTGAACATTGCCGTGATGTTCTCCGGCGGAATATCGGCCATGATGTTGTGCACCTGCTGGAACACATACCTGCCTCCGGGGGAGAACACCTCAAGATTTCTCAGAACATGCTCCCGTATGGTTTCAGGGGTTCCGTAATTGAGGACCTCCTGGGTGTCGCATCCTCCTCCCCAGAAGGTTATTCTGCTCCCGAACCGCTGTTTCAGCTGCTCCGGCTCCATTCCTGCGCTTTGGATCTGCACCGGGTTTACCGCATCAAGTCCCGCATCAATCATATCGTCAAGAAACCCTGCTATGCCTCCGCAGCTGTGGATCATGATCTTTACATCCGAGAGCTCCTTGACCCGTGCCCACATCCTCTGCTGCCTCGGTTTGAAGAAATCCCTAAACATTGCCGGGGAAATCAGCGGGCCGGTCTGCATTCCCAGGTCATCGCCGAAGGCTATCACATCAATTGAAGAGCCCGCTGCCTTCAGAAATCCCTCAAGGTTTTTCAGGTGCATTTCAGTCAGTCTGTCGAGAAACTGATGCATGTAATCAGGTTCCGAAGCAAGCATGGAGAAGAAATTCTCCATACCGAAGAGCCACTGGCCAAGTTCAAACAGGTTTCCCCCGAACAGCCCAACCACAGCACGGTCTGTTGACCTGCGAAGCGCCTCGGCACCCCGTCGAAGGTATGCAAGGTCTGCTTCATCCTGGAGGGAGATCGGACCGGGAGGGGCTGCGGCCGTACCGGTCCACATGGTGCGTGAAACAGCCTTCTCAAGATTCTTTAAGACATAGGGATCTTCCTGCATGGGATAATGGATCGTCTCAAAATAGAGGGTTCCCTGCTTCTGCACGGCAGAGGGAACTCCCTGATCAGTACAGATCACCCAGTCTCCCGATGCATGTTTCGCTGGATTGATCCAGGAGGGGATCACGCAGGGAGTCCCGTCAGGCAGCTCCCAGGGTTTCCAGTCTTCCTCCTGGAGGCAGAACCCACGTCCAAGCTCAATGGTGTCCGCATGGAACAGGTCCAGGACATCATCATCAATCACGGCCAGCTGCTGGGGGATATCATATACGCGGAGGGTCATTTTCGGCAGTCCCAGGTACTCCCTCAGCCTTGCATAGGCAAGGGCCATGATGCCGCTTGACCTGTGTGCCCCGAAATCAACGGGGACCGCATCAGGGGCCTTCCCGTTCATTGAAGCGACCACCCTTTGCCTGCTGTTCATAAGCTTTACTCCCGGATCACGACTTTGCGCGAATTTCCTTGGTCTTAATATCCAGAATCACTGCAGTTACAATGATGGCACCTTTAAGTATCTGCTGGTAGTAGGGAGATACATTAAGAAGGTTCAGCACGTTGTTGAGAATTCCGATGATCATCGCACCGGCAAGGGTCCCCTGGATGGTCCCGATTCCTCCTGAAAGGCTCGTCCCTCCGAGCACTACCGTGGTAATGGCATCAAGCTCATACATCTGCCCTGCGGCAGGCTGTCCGGAATTGATTCTGGCCATCAGGATGACTCCAGCGAGGCCGACAAACATGCCGTTGATGATCCAGGTCATGGCCTTTACGCGCTTCACGCTCACCCCGGATGCGATGGCTGCTTCCTCATTGCCTCCAATGGCGTATATATACCGGCCGAACTTCATGCGGTTAAGAAGCACCCAGGTGATGCCGAATATAATCATCATGATAATGATCGGGATTGGGACGCCGAGGATGAAGCCCTGGCCGAGCACATTGAGATTCCCTATGCCGGAGATGGGAATTCCCCCGGTATACAGCAGCACCAGCCCCCTTGCTGAAATCATCATCGCAAGGGTCATGATGAACGGCGGAAGCTTGAAGGTGGTAATAAACGCTCCGTTTACTGCACCGCAGAGCCCCCCGACGATAATACCTACCGCTACAGCCAGCGGCGCAGACTTGGTGGCCACCATCATGCCGGTTGCCACAACCCCAGACAGTGCGGCCACTGAACCTGAGGACAGGTCAATCATCCCTGATATTATGACCATGGTTGTACCGCAGGCAATGATGAATATGACCGACATCTGCCGCATAACGTTTATCAGGTTTCTCTGGGTCAGAAACACCGGAGTCAGAAGCGTTGATCCCACCAGCATAATAACCAGGATAATTAAAATTCCGTACTTGCTGTATATTTCCTTAGCAATCCTTGATACTGAGCGGTCTTTTCCTTTTGACACGTTATCACTCATTGTTTTCGGCCTCCCATTGCAAGCGTCATGATCTTTTCCTGAGTTGCTTCCTCTCTGGTAAGCTCACCGGAAATTTCTCCTTCCCGCATAACCATAATTCGGTCGCTCATCCCAAGCATCTCAGGAAGCTCCGAAGAGATCATAATGACTGCCATTCCTTTTTTTGCGAATTCACCCATAAGCCTATGGATCTCAGATTTTGCCCCTACATCAATACCCCGGGTAGGTTCATCCAGTATCAGGACCTTCAGTTTCTGAAGCAGCCACTTGCAGATGACCACCTTCTGCTGGTTTCCGCCGCTGAGGGTCTTCACCTGCACCTGCAGGTTGTGGGCCTTCACCCCTACCCGCTTTGCGATATCAGCGCAGACCTTCCGTTCCTTTCGGATATTCAGCAGTTCATAGGATGTGAACTGATCAAGATTGGACAGCCCAATATTCTCAAGCACCGACCTGATCAGGACAAGACCGACCTGCTTTCTGTCTTCAGGCAGCATCACCACCCCCTGCCGTATTGAATCAGCCGGCGACTTAATTACCGCCTTCCTGCCTTCCACCAGGATTTCTCCTGAATCGATGGAGTCAAGCCCGAATATGGCTCTGGCTAGTTCGGTCCTTCCTGCACCCATCAAGCCTGAAATTCCGAGGATTTCACCCTTTTTCACCGACAGGCTGATGTTTGAGAACACGCCCTTCTTCGTAAGGTTCTTCACCTCAAATACCGTCTCCCCGATATCGCAGGCAACCTTGGGGAACATCTCTGAAAGCTCCCGGCCCACCATCAGGGATATCAGCTTCTTTTCGTTCATTTCCTTGATGCCGTGGGTGCCCACCCATTTTCCGTCACGCATTACGGTAACATCATCGGAGATGGAGAAGATTTCGTTCATCTTGTGTGAAATGTAGATAAAGGTTATTCCCTTCTTCTTGAGATTGCGTATCTGGGTGAACAGCACGTCAACCTCAGAATCCGTAATTGCCGAGGTCGGCTCATCAAGCACAATAAGCGAAGCGCCCCGTGAAATTCCCTTGGCTATTTCAACCATCTGCGCTCCGGAAACGCTCAGCTTATTGATCTTTGTCCTCGGGTCATACTTCAATCCCAGTTCCTGCAGGTACTTCCCGGCTTGAGCGTACAGGTCCTTGAACCGTACAAACATTCTGCTGGAATCTACCAGTTCCCTGCCGAGAAATATGTTTTCAGCAATGGTCATCTCAGGGACCAGGTTGAGCTCCTGATACACGGTTGAAATCCCCAGGTTAAGGGCATCCCTGGTGCTGCTGATAACAGCCTTCTTTCCCTGAAAATAGATCTCGCCCTGGTCCGGAATATATTCACCGGCGAGGATTTTCATCATCGTCGATTTACCGGCTCCGTTCTCCCCGACCAGTGCATGGACCGTACCCTTCCTGACGTTCAGATTCACACCGTCGCATGCCACAACTCCGGGAAAGACCTTTCTGATGTCCTTCATCTCCAGGACATAGTTCTGATGTGCTTCCAAGACAACCCCCCTTAAATGCATCCGACAGCCTCTCGGCTGCCGGATACAGTATACCACTAGTACAAGTAAGTCCGCATCAACTTAGAAATACTCATCCACGTTCTCCAGGGTTATCGACTGGAAGGGGATAATGTATTCTGAGTCAAGCTCCTCTCCGCGGATTGCCTTCATTGCCACTTCAAATGCCTTTCTGGCCTGGGCAGGCGCATCCTGAAGAACAGTCATGGTCATCTCCCCTGCACGAACAGAAGCGATGGCATCGGGATTTGCATCAATACCGCAGACAATGATGCCCTCAAGCATGTCAGCTCCCTTCAGCGCCTCAATTGCCCCCAGTGCCATTTCGTCATTTGCCGCAACCACTGCGTCGAAATCCGGGAATGCCTGGATCCAGTCCTCCATTACCTGCATGCCTTCGGTTCTGTGGTAGTTTGCAGTCTGTTCTGCAAGCAGGGTAATGTCGGGGCGTTTGTCAAGCAGAGCTTCCTGAAGTCCCCTTCGCCGCTCACCGGTATGGAACATTCCTTCCTGTCCCCTGAGGTAGAGAATCTTGGCGTTCTGGGGAAGCACATCAATAAGATATTCTCCCTGGAGCATGCCGGCCTCAACATCCGCTGAACCTGCATAGACGAAATCACCCCCGCCGACCATGGTGTTCATGGCAATGTAGGGGATCCCTGCAGAATTTGCGGAAAGCACACCCGGTACGCTTCCGTCAAAATCAAGGGGGCTTGCTACAATAACGTCAACACCCTGGGCAATAAATGTCTCAATAGCCGAGAGCTGCCGCTCAATGTCCACTTCAGGATCAATTACATTCACTGTAACCTCAGGATAGTCTGAGGCTGCATCCAGGAACTCATCCAGAAGCATCTTCTGGAATGTCACCCGTGATGAGTGGAACGTAAATCCGATGACCGGGCCCTCAGGTCTTTCCCTCTGTCCCGCTGCGAAAACCATTGATCCAGCAATCATCAGGATAACCAGTGCTGCCAACATCTTTTTCATAATTAACCTCCTGTTATTTCCATTGCAGTATATTAGCACTGCAAAGTTTCACAAAACAATATGAATATAGAATCATCTAAGAAGTTAACGATAACATATATGCATAAATAAATAATGTATGTTAAGCTTAACACATATTTTTGTGTTGTCAACTACAATCTTTTTAAAAACTTGATTTTTTTTGATTTTTCAATATCAAAAAATACTTGGTGCAAATTTATGTAATATATGCAGTTAAAATATTTTTATTACATTATTTTGATGAACTGATAAAAAATTATAAGTTTACGTTAACCTATTATTATACCTTTAATGTAGTCTCACGAACAATCAAGGTGTTCTTCAGCTCTCTGTCATGATCAACCGGGTTCCCGCCGTTGAGCTTTCTGAGAAGGTGCTTCATCGCCTCCTCCCCCATCTCGATGAAGGGGTGCCTGACGGTGGTAAGCTGGGGATGGGTAATGGATGCAATGGAAATATCATCAAATCCCACCACAGAAATTTCCTCTGGTATGCTGCATCCATTGAGGAAGGCCCTTCTCATAAATCCCAGGGCCATCAGGTCGCTTGCCGCAAACAGTGCTGTAGGGCGCACGAAAGGATCAAGTTTCACATAGGATGAGAAAGCCCGCTCTCCGCTCTCAAATGAAAAATCCCCGGAAAACACCAGTGAGGGG
>PWNW01000052.1 GCA_003557605.1 Spirochaetaceae bacterium | reverse complement strand
TGACGAAGTAGATGATCCCAACCGTGCCGAAGGCAGGGATGCTCAAGGGTATGATAATCTTAAGAAACACATAGAACTCCGACGCCCCGTCGACCTTTGCAGCCTGTATCAGCTCATCTGGAATTGATGTCATAAACTGCCGCATCAGAAACAGCCCGAAGGGCCAGGCTACCTGGGGCAGGAACATGCCGATATGGGTATTGTAGAACCCAAAGCGGTTCATCAGGATATACAGCGGCACCAGCATCACTTCCCGGGGAAGCATCATGGCAGTCAGCAGGATCCAGAAGATCACCTCCCGTCCGGGAAACCGTCTTTTCGCAAAGGCATATCCCGACATGGAGCCGAAAAACAAGGTGAGCACCGTAGCTGAAAGGGCAACCACTGCACTGTTGTAAAACCAAGTTCCGATGGGGAACCGGGTAAAAATCCTGACAAAATTTGTCACCGTAAGATCAGTGGGAAGCATAGCCGGGGGCATCTGGCGAGCCAGGGCCGAAGGCTGGAAAGCTCCCTTGAACATCCAGTAAAAGGGAAATAGGAAAAGTAGAGCAAATGCAAATATCAGCAGCAGTACAATAAAATAGAATACTTTTTCCCGGTCGTTGCTGTAGGCAAACCGGGGTGATTCAATCAATAATTTCATAGGCGTTCTCCACTAGTAACTGATGTCTTTTCCGGAAAAGAGCTTTTGGGTCAAAGCGATAGCCAGCACGATGAACAGCAGAATGACTCCCATGGCAGAAGCCCTGCCGAATTCCAGAAATCTGAAGGCCGTACGGTAGAGCATGAAAATGATGGTCTCCGTTGACCGTGCGGGCCCACCGTCGGTGAGCAGCTGGATGACCACAAACACCATAAACACAAAGATTGTCTGGGTCACCATGATAAAAAACGTTACCGGCCTAAGCAGCGGAAAGATGATCTTCCAGGTTATCGTCCGTTTTTTTGCTCCGTCTATGCTTGCCACTTCAATCAGTTCTGCCGGAATATTTCCCATGGCTGCAATGTAGATAATAAAGGGCATGCCGAAATTAAATGTAAACACCACGAATATCAGATAATAGAGGGTATACCTGGAGGCCAGCCATTCAACAGGGGCAAACCCCACCAAACCGATTAAGTAGTTCAGCAGTCCGTAATCGGCGCTGAATATCCAGATCCAAATCATGGAGACCACAACCCCGCTGGTTACCACGGGAAGATAGAATATTGCCCGAAAGAACACCCGAAGATACCCCTTCAACGGTGTTACCTGCAGTGCAATCATAAAGGTCACCAGCACGACGATCGGAACCAGGATCACAACAAAGGTGACGGTATTCTGGAGCGCACGAAGAAAATACTGGTCCTGGAAGAGGTTCACAAAGTTCTGGAACCCGATCCATCTCCATCGAATCAGCCCCCGGTCCTGGAGACTGTAGGTGAAAGTTAGAATCATGGGATAGGCAACCAGCGCAGTAAACATCGCCACTGAAGGCAGGATAAACAGATAGGCTGACCGTTCCCGCTTGATCTGGTACCAAATGCTTTTTTTATTCTGGGTCAATACGATTCCTCCTCAAAGTTCATGATTAATCTGCATGGAATAATTTTTGTACATGATAACACAGGATGCCTTGAATAGGTTCTTCAAAAGAAGATTTCCCATGCTGTGCTATTATTATAACAAATGAATTGTACTGAGCAATGTCCTGTTTGTCAATAAAAAAGATTCACCCCAGTGTAATTCTGGCAAACTCAATCAGCGTGTCATCGCAGTGGTCACCGGCATACCAGTACGCCAGCAGTTCTCCGTCTCCCAGGTCAAGCAGGTTCGGATGACCGACGGAAAACTTCGCCATTTCATCCCATGCTTCATTCATGCTCATCTGTCTGCTGTCCTGCCTCCCCAGGGGCTTTTCATACACCTCCAGTGACGCATCGAAGGTTCTTCCACGGTCCCGGCTCAGTCTTACGGTAATAACTGGATTCACCCTCCGGTCAATATCGATACAGGCAATCCCGCCGTCGGCAAGACCTGCAGGGGTGCCCGGCTGTCCGTAGATTCCTGTATCAAAGAAATCTCCCCAGCTTCTTCCTCCGTCTCTGCTTTCTCGACCATGAATATTCAAGTAAGTATTTTTTGATCCGTCCAGGGTCCAGAAAAAATCGACAATGGTCATTCCGTCAGAAAGCACACAGGGTCTCTGGTCCCAGTAGTACATATCTGGTACGCAGGTCACGATGGAAACATCTCCCCATGTTTTACCCTCATCGGCTGTTGCAGCAAAGGCAGACCGGTGTACCCATTTTGAGGTGTCTCCTTGATGTTTGTTGATTTCGAACTGGCAGAGGATCCTTCCGTCGGCAAGCTTCAAGGGCACTCCTGTCAGCGGCACGGGATCACGGACCGGGGAGGTATCGACCAGTTTAGGCTCCGACCAGCTCTCCCCGTCATCTTCAGAAATACTGCAGTAGATCTTTGTGTTCTTGAGGCTCTCCTGCTCAGGATCGTACATAGGTCTTTCCGGCTGGGACCCGTCCATCCAGTTTGCGGTCATCAGGACCCTGCTTCCGCCGAGGGAACAGGTATAGTACATCATCCGCATCCCTTCCGGGAGTTTCACCGGATAATACCATGGGGACCAAGTCTTTCCCTGATCATCTGAATAGGTCATTACCGCATCAAAGACGGTACTGGTTTTTTTCTCCCCTATCTTAAACGAAGCCAGCCATCGTCCCGAGGGCAAGAGAGTTATGCAGGGAAAGGCATTGCTGCCGTATTGGGAAAACCTCTCGTCCCGGGGTATAAAACCGTACTCTGTAACACGCATCACAGCATACCCTCCTGCTCAAGCGCTCTTCTTACATGGCTGATTTCTTGTTCACTAGCCATCTTCGTGTAGTCAGGGTGAAATATTCCCTCAAATCCAAGCAGGTTCATTGCTGCGGTGAATCCCCTGAGCACTCCTACATCAATCAGGGCTGAGCGCACACGGATGACCGCATCCAGCGCTGAAGCTGCCTGCTTCATATCTCCCTGCTTCAAGGCTGCATAAAGCTTTGCAGTGAGCTTCAGGGTGCAGGCAAACATGCCGTCCAGCTGGGAGGTGATGCCGTATGCATAGGCCGTATCAAAAAGGTCGATATTGCTGCAGATAATCGAAACATCATCTCTGGAGCATTGGACCAGCAGGTTCCTGCAGAGCACCAGGTTTCCTGACTTGATACCTGCGGTATTGGGAAGTTCCCTGAAAATTCTCAGAGCAGTGCTGTCTGCTATGGGAGTTTTGGTAACCACAGGCAGGTCATACATGTATACCGGGAAGGGCGAATTCATAGAAATTTCCCGAAAAAAAGTAAATATCTCATCCTGGGTCAGGGTATTGTAAAAGGGAACTGTTGCCACCACACCGTCAATCGGCAGGTCCTTCAGGGCATCAATACGGTCTAGCACCCTGCCGATAGATGTATCCATCACCCCGACAAGCACCGGAACCCGCTTATCTGCTGCCTGCGCCCCTGCTTCGGCAACCCGAACATATTTGCTGTTTCTGATGTATGCCTGAATCCCCATAGACCCCATTACCAAAAGCCCAGAAGCGCCCCCCCCAATCTGATCATCAATTTGTTTATTAAAACTTTCTGTTTCCAGGTCTCCCGTAATGGTCAAGGGAGTTCCCAGAGCGGTAATAAACCCAGGCTGAAACCGGTTCATATGCTGCCTCCTGTTTTTCTCAAAAAAATGCCCCCTCTGGAGCAGGTTTCCCTGACCGCAGAAGGGGCTGAAATTTACTTCAGTACTGCCTGCTTACAGCTCATCATTGAGTCTGCGGATAGCAGTCAGGTATTCATCTACCGCCTGTTCAGCAGATACCATTCCGGTAAAATACTTCTGGAGCGCTTCAGCCATGGAGATACGTATTCTCTGATACTGGGGATGGGTCAGTCCGAAATTCCCGGTATCAAATCGTTCGATCATCTCAGCAACCAGCTCCTGGAACTCATTTCCTTCATACAGATTCACATCTGCATAACTTTCCTGGACCATGAACTGACCAACGCTCTTCATCATCGGAATCCAGTGGTCTTCATCGTACATCATAAATTCGATGAATTTCACAGCTGCTTCAAGTTCCCTGGGGTCTTCGGTAAAAAATGCATATGCGGTAGGTCCAAATACATTGAATCCCGTGTCACCATCACGAGTGGGGAACGGTACTGCCATGACTTCAAAATCATAGGCACCTTCTGCCTCAACTGATCTTCTCAGCGCTTCAGCGTGGGGGAATCCTGCCATGTTCATGACGACATTGCCTGCATACCACATCTCATTAGATTCGTTTGCCCTCATGCTGGCAATACCTCTCGGGGTAAGGTTGTTGTCCCTCAGATAGGTAATCAGCTCAAGAGCTTCCACGATAGGATCGGGATTAGTGGTAACCTTTCCGTCGGGCCCGAACATTTCAGCTCCGAAACCCCAGAAATATGCCCACCATCCGTAGTCACCCTGCTCATCGCCGGTCTTCCATACGGTGGGGAATATTCCATCAGGAACGGTCGCGCGAACCTGGTACAGAAAGTCAACCCATTCTTCGTGGGTATAGGGTTCACCGGGTCCGTTCAGGATCGGTCCTTCCCATCCGTGATACTTCAACAGACCGACATTGACAACCATGGTGTTGTAGTTCCATGCGTGAGCTGGAAGGGCATGCATTTTGCCGTCAACTTCAAACAGGTTTCTCACGTCTGCTGCATCATCAATGATGTACTGGGGCATGAAATCCTCAAGGGGAGTCAAAGCCCCCATGGCATTGTATTGTGAAGTACGGCCAAGGTAGTCCATACCTATTGCGGGGGGATTCCCTCCGGCAATAGCAATATTGAAGGTCTCAAAAATCCCCTCCCAGGGCACAAGACGGGTCGTCAAGGTGATGCCGTCATGCTGTGCACTAAATTTCTCGGCAAGATATGCCTCAAAATCACCATATTCCTGTGATACATCTTCAAATCCAGGAACATTGATGGTTGAAGGCTGATGCCAGAATTCAATCACCACTTCATCGGTTACTTCTCTCTGTCCTGCAGCGAACATCAGTCCGGCAGTCAGAAGAAAGATCATACTGAAAATCATTGCTTTTCTCATCATACACAATTCCTCCTCATTTTCGTAATACATTTTCAATGCTATAATGTATTATTATTATAACATATTATTCTTATAACACAATATCAATGTTTTTGAAAGCTTTTTTTTCTTCTTACTCCTGTTTTTTGCAGGTACCGGCGGCTCTGCTGTCTAGTGAAATTCAAGATAACACAGCAGAAAAGCGCCATAAAGTCTTGCAAAAGGAAACTTATGGTTGACATATCATAGTGATAAATTTAAAATGTTAACAATTATGAAACTTAATGTTGTTTGCAGATCTGTGTTAAGTTTCCTGCCATGTACGGCAGCATACCTGTCCGAATAAGCCCAAGGGAATGTTATTATTGAGAGGAGATGGATTATGCACGGGAGTTACCGGAACTTAGGAAGCAAAAAACCATTTGACAGGTGAACAGAGCGGATGCTAGAATACTAACCGAAAGCGGTTGCGCTATTAAACTGCACATGAAAATAATGGTGTATAAGGAGATCAAAAAGCTTGTAAATATTATATCATCATAACATAATAGATATATGATTACAAAAAACCGGAGAAGAAACATGTATAAATCCGGTATTTACCTGGCAGTTAAAGCATCTTGCATGCTTAACGAAATATAATCATTTAAAGAATTAAGGAGGATGATTATGAGAAAAACTGGTGTTTTATTGATTGCTCTGCTTCTGCTGATCAGCAATGGACTGACCTTCGCAGGACAGGCTGAGCGGGAGAGGCCGGTAGAACTGAGCTTTTTCCGGTGGGCAATTCCCGATGAGGGGCAAGCTATTTATCGGAAGCATATTGAGCAGTTTGAGCGGGACCATGGAGTGAAGGTAGATATTTCCTTTGTTCCCTGGGGTGAGTATGTTGACTCCCTGATTCGCTTCCAGATGGCCGATTCACTCCCCGATGTATTTGCTGTGTACGACGGCAATCTCGGAACGTTTCAGGACTTCGGATCGCTGCTGGCTCTGGACGACTATCTCTCCGATGAATTTCGGGCAAATTTCTTTGACACCCACTGGAATCACATGGTAGTGGGCGGACAGACCTACGGCGTGACTTTTCGTAACGGCGTAAAGCTGCTGTTCTACAACAAGGACCTTTTCCGTGCAGCAGGACTATCTGAGAAGATGATTGAGTACGGCCCCGGAAACTATACGGAATTCATTGAGGCTGCCATTGCCACTACTGGAAATGGTATCTATGGATTTGCAGACGGGTACGGTGATGAAGAGGGCATGCATCAGTTCCGCGACTTTGTACAGGCTGCAGGTGAATGGCCGGTGGATCCGGAGACCTACGAAGGACGTCTTACCACCAGGCAGGCAATTGATGCTCTGCAGCTTCTGGTGGACCTGAACAACAAGTACCGGGTAGTACCTCCAGGAGCTCTCGGCAAGCCGAGCACCCTGAAGAATCAGGAATTCGTCAACGGAATGGCTGCCATGACCCAGGGAGGCCCATGGATCGAAGGAGACTGGAGAGCGGCAGGAAGACAGTTTGAACTTGGACTTACTGAAATGCCCCATCCCGATTACTTGGACGGAAGCCAGGGTTCTTCTTCCGCTTATGTCGGTCACGCAGTAGCTGCCAACACCCCGCATAAAGAACTGGCAGTGGAGCTGGTGAAGTACCTCTCAAGCTATGATTTCATCAACGAATACTGCAAGAGCAGGGGACTTCTCCCGACGAGATCCGATGTTGCACAGACCGATCCTCACTGGCAGACTGGAAATCTTCCCTTCTACATTGAGATCACAGACCGGCCCAATTTCGGACCTGCAGTGACCCATCCACAGACTGCTGAGTACCACAGGATCATCCGGACAGCTATTGAGTACGCACTCATGGAAGAAAAGAGTGTTGAGGACGCGCTGGCGGATGCTAATGACAGATGGAATGCCATCCGCTGAGCCATGGGATCAGTGAAAAATTTGTAACCGATGAGCACCCGTACAATACGTCCGGGTGCTCACTCTTTGTTTATTGAAGCTTCTGCCCGGCACACCGGGGGAAGCAGACATTTTGATGGAGTATGATGATGATGCGCACCTCCTTTGTATCTGCATCTTGTGAACCTGAAGTTTTTTATGATACCCTTACATCACGGTTTTACTTCAATCGTGATGCAAAGACGGTGCTTCTTCAATGGTCTGAATGTTCACAATCTTCTGCAGCCGCAGACCGTGATGTGCGGATTCCCGGATATGGTGCAGCGACACCGAATTATCATCTCAGTGCAACAGAAACCTACTGACTGCAAGGCGGAGAATTATGAGAAAAAGAAGCCGGCTTCATTCCAACACCTTGGGGTATGTGTTTATTGCTCCAGGTATGCTTACGTTAATTGTTTTTATCGGAATTCCCATGTTTGCGGGTATTACCAGTGCTTTTCAGCGGATATACCTGGAGACCGGACGAGATTCCCTCTTCATCGGACTGCAAAACTTTGGGGTTCTTCTGCAGGACGAAGTATTCTTCACCTCTGTGAAGAATTCGGTAATTTTCGTGTTTGTCAGCGTGGGATATCATATTGTGATCGGATTTATACTTGCATTAATGCTGGATCGCGACAT
>PWNW01000383.1 GCA_003557605.1 Spirochaetaceae bacterium | reverse complement strand
CGGCACCGCTGCAACCGGGTACATGAACAGCTCCATCTGGGCATTCAACCCCGATGTCTACATGTATGACCAGGACATAGACCGTGCGAAGGAACTGCTCTCAGAGGCCGGCTACAGCAACGGGTTCAGTTTCACCATGGCGATAGACGACAACCCCGAGCGCAGGATGATTGCAGAAATCCTCGGAAGTCAGTTCCGTGAGCTCGGCATCGATATGAGCATTGAAATTTATGAATGGGGCGCATATCTTCAGCTGACCGCTGCGGGAAACCATGACATGGCCCAGCTTTCCTGGCTGGCAAGCACCGGAGATCCTCACCATGCCCTCCACCCGAACTACCATTCAGGAAATATTGGTGCGGCAAACAGGTCCCACACCGACCTGAGCGAGCTTGATGATCTGCTCATCGCAGGCATGGTGGAAACTGACATGGAAACCCGTGCTCAGATCTACCATGAAGTGCAGCGCATGATCGCTGAATATGCTCCCATTATTCCCGTGACCGATGACCGTGAAGCAGTCGGCATCCGGTCCAATGTGACAAATTTTCAGCCCTCCAGTTCAGGCTATCACCTGTTCCACGGAGTTGGTCTGGAATAATACCTTGCATTTGTGATACAAGCAGTGTGATGTCCTTCGGGGCATCACACTGATTCTGTATGGAGGGAGTCAGACTGTGTTACGCTATATTTTCAAACGTCTGTTCGTGCTCATCCCGGTGCTCATCGGAGCAACATTCATTGTGTTTGCCATCATGCACCTCACTCCGGGAGATCCGGCTGCATTGATGCTGCCCCAGGATGCGACCCGTGCAGAAATTGAGGCGATGCGGGAAAACTTGGGACTCAATGACCCGTTTTTTGTCCAGTACGGAAATTTTCTCTTCGGTATATTTCGGGGGGACCTCGGAGACTCCTTCCGTACCGGACAGCCGGTGTTTGACATTATCATGACCCGGCTTCCCGCCACTATGCAGCTGGCAGCTGCCTCCCTGGTTGTTGCGGTGATCATCGGACTGATTGCCGGTATCGTTGCGGCGATCAAGCAGTATACATTCTGGGACGGAGGGGCTATGTTCAGCGCCCTGCTTGGGGTTTCCATGCCCAATTTCTGGCTCGGACTGATGCTCATTCTGGTATTCTCGGTGTTCTGGAGCAACAACTACGGATACACCCTGCTTCCCGCTTCGGGATACGGTACTATCAGACATATTATTATGCCGGCAATTGTGCTCGGCACTGCCCATGCAGCCTTCATCACCAGAATAACCCGCTCCTCCATGCTGGAGGTGCTCAGGCAGGACTATGTCAGAACTGCCCGGGCAAAGGGACTCAATGAATGGATCGTAGTATTTTCCCATGCCCTTCGCAATGCCTTGATGCCGGTGGTAACCATCGTCGGCCTGCGCTTCGGAGTGCTGCTTGGGGGTTCGGTGGTAACAGAGCGGATATTCGCCTGGCCGGGCATTGGAAGGCTGCTGATTGATTCCGTCAGGGCCCAGGACTACAACATGGTGCAGGGCATCATATTAACCTATGCCATCATTTTCAGCATCGTCACCCTCCTTGTGGATCTTCTCTATACCCTGATAGATCCCCGGGTGAGAACACAGTACAGGTGATATATGAAACAGCAGGCAGTACCGGTAAAACAGAGAAAACAGCGCACCAGGCTCCAGGAAACCTGGCGGCGGTTTATTAAGAACAAGTGGGCCCTTTCAGGAATGGCCCTGCTGCTGTTTCTTGCATTAACAGCAATTGGGGCCGGTTTCGTGGCTCCTGAGGGAATTGACGACCAGCAGCTGACCAGACGGTTCAGCCCTCCATCCCGGGAAAATTTGATGGGCACTGACCACCTCGGACGGGATATGCTCTCCAGGATCATCCACGGCTCACGTCTTTCATTAAGCATCGGCTTCATTACCACCACCATCGGCCTGCTTGTAGGGGGAACCCTGGGCGCCATTGCAGGATATTACGGCGGCAGGGAGGACCAGATCATCATGCGTTTCATGGATGTGATCCTTGCCATACCGGGGTTTATTTTTGCAGTTGCCCTGGTGACCGCTCTTGGGCCTAACCTGACAAACCTGATGATTGCCGTAGGGGTAAACTCAATCCCCTATTTTGCCCGGATTATTAGATCGTCGGTGATGTCGGTAAAGGAGAACGAATATATTGAAGCAGCCCGGGCCATCGGTTCCAGCGATGCGTGGATTATTACCAAGCATGTGGTGCCGAATTCCTTTGCACCCATCCTGGTGCAGGCTACCCTCTACATCGGGGATACCATTATCATTGCAGCGGGACTGAGCTTTCTCGGACTTGGGGCCCAGCCTCCCCTGCCTGAATGGGGAGCAATGCTTTCAGGCGGCAGGCAGTACCTTCGTGACGCCTGGTGGATGGCCACCTTTCCCGGGATCGCCATTATGATAACCGTCCTCGCCTTTAATCTGGTGGGTGACGGACTGCGTGACGCCCTCGACCCGCGTCTGAAGCGATGATCACAGAGGAGCAGACGGTGAGCAGTGAACAGGTTCTTACAGTTAAAAATCTGCATGTGCACTATGTTACCGATGACGGCACCGCTGAGGCAGTCAACGGAATAGACTTTTCAATCAAGCCCGGCGAAACACTGGGTCTTGTCGGGGAAAGCGGTGCAGGAAAGACCACCACGGCGTTGTCGATCATGCGGCTTGTACCTGATCCCCCGGGAAAAATCATTCAGGGCGAGATGCTCTTTCAGGGAGAAAACCTGCTGAAAAAAAGCGACCGTGAGATGAGAAGAATCCGGGGAAATAAGATCTCCATGATATTCCAGGATCCCATGACCTCCCTGAATCCCGTATTTACCATCGGACGGCAGATTGCAGAAAATGTGCAGCTCCATCAGGTGGTAAGCCAGAAAAAGGCAATGGAGCGGGCCCGGGAGATGCTGGAGATCGTTGGAATTCCCGCAGCCAGGGTGAACAACTATCCCCATGAGTTCTCCGGAGGCATGAAGCAGCGGGTAGTCATTGCCATGGCCTTAGCCTGCAACCCCGCCCTCCTGATAGCCGATGAGCCCACCACCGCTCTGGATGTCACCATCCAGGCGCAGATCCTTGAGATCATGAAGCGCCTTAAAGAGGAATTCAATTCCGCGATGATTATGATCAGCCATGACCTTGGTGTGGTGTCGGAGATATCAGAACGGGTTGCGGTCATGTATGCCGGGGATCTGGTTGAAGTCGGGGACACCGAAGAGGTTTTTGATAACCCGAAGCATCCCTACACCATAGGACTGCTCAATTCCATTCCTGACATCGATGCAGAAAGGGAAGAACGGCTCAAGCCGATTGACGGACTGATGCCCGATGCCATGGAGCTTCCCGAGGGGTGCAGCTTCAATCCCCGGTGTCCCCATGTGATGGACCGATGCCGAAGGGAAAAACCTCCGATGTACGATCTCGGCGACGGACATACTGCCGAGTGCTTTCTTTTCTCAGGGGGTAAATAACATGCAGTCACCGTTAGTGGAAGTAAAAAACCTGCAGAAAATCTTCAACACAAAACAGGGAAGTCTCTTTGCTGTTGACGGTGTTGATCTTCATATTGACCAGGGAGAAACACTTGGGCTGGTAGGAGAAAGCGGATGCGGCAAGTCGACAACCGGCAGACTGCTGGTACGGCTGCTGAAGGCAGACAGCGGAGAAGTGCTCTTTCAGGGCACGGACATTCAGTCGCTGACCAGGAAACAGATGAAACTGTTTGCCAGGAAAGCGCAGATAGTCTTTCAGGACCCCTTTTCTTCCCTAGACCCCAGGATGAGCGTATATGAGATCATCGCAGAACCGCTGATGGTCCATCGCCTGCTTTCCAGGGGCAAGGAGATGCGCAAAAAGGTTGAGTCCCTCATGGACTATGCGGGAATAGCCCGGCGGTATATGAACAGCTTTCCCCATGAGCTTGACGGAGGACGACGCCAGCGTGTCGGCATCGCCCGGGCATTAGCCCTTGACCCGGTGTTTCTGGTGCTCGATGAACCGGTATCGGCGCTTGACGTATCAATTCAGGCCCAGATACTCAACTTGTTCGAGGACCTTCAGCGGGAGCTGAAGCTCACCTACCTGTTCATTGCCCATGACCTCTCGGTGGTGAAGCATATCAGCGAGCGGATAGCGGTGATGTACATGGGTCAGATCGCAGAGCTTGGAAGAGGACATGAGGTTATCAGCAGGCCGCTTCACCCCTATTCCGAGGCTCTGGTCTCGGCAATTCCCAGGATCAGGAAACACCCTGAGAAACAGAGAATCATCCTTGAGGGTGATGTTCCAAGTCCCATAGACCCGCCTCAGATCTGCCGGTTCTACGGAAGATGCTTTTTACGACAGGACCAGTGCAGACAGCCGATACCTTTGAAGGAAGTTGAGCCCGGCAGATTTGTTCGGTGCATCGTCAGGCAGCAAGGATCCTCATCATGAAACCGGTGATCGGAATTACCAATACCAACAGAGCTGAGCTGCTGCCCTATTATGTGGAATCTGTTTCCCGGGCCGGTGGTTCCCCAGTAATACTCCCGGTACTTGAGGAAACAGAATCACTTATTCCGGTGCTGCAGAAACTTGACGGAATCATATTCTCCGGCGGTACGGACGTGAATCCGGCACACTACCAGGAATCACCGAAATTCGGGCTCGGGGAAATTAAGCCATATCGGGATGTGCATGAAATGAAGCTGCTTGACATCTGCTTTGACCTCCTTGATATCCCCATCCTCGGTATCTGCAGAGGTCATCAGCTGCTCAACATCCATGGAGGAGGAACCTGCTGGCAGGACCTTGAACGTCAGCGTCCTGAGGGGCTGCAGCATTTTCTCTTCGGAATTTATCCCTTTGAGTACCCTTCTCATGAGGTGAGAATCCTTGAGGGCACCAGGATTCATGCCATGCTGAATACAGAAAGGGAAACTGTAAACAGCTTCCATCACCAGGGCATACAGACCCTTGCCCCTGGGTACACGGCATCAGCCTTTGCTCCTGACGGGCTGATTGAGGCTGTTGAGCGTGAAGGTGACCGCTTTGTCGTGGGAGTGCAGTGGCACCCTGAAATGATGTCCCGGACCAACGCCCCTGCACAGGAGATATTTAACTGCTTCATCCAGATGTGTTAAAAAACCATGAATCACCCGATTCACCTTCACCCTTTCTAGACACACACTGTATTACTTCTCTATAATCTGCCCAAGGAGGAATACCTATGAACAAGCCCCTTCGCATCACCATCTTCGGCACCGGGGGTATCGGCGGATTTCTCGCCGCCCGCTTGTGCAGTATCGGCACATCTTCGGTGACCGTCACCTGCATCGCCCGGGGCGATCACCGTGATGCAGTATCTCAAAACGGACTGAAGTATATTGATCCTGAAGGCGAAGAGACCATAGTGAAACCCCATCTCTGCACCGACAATCCAGCTGACGCATCAGATACTGATCTTTGGATTCTCTGCACCAAGGGGTATGACCTTGATGATGTCTCAAAGGCCCTCAGTCCCCTTGTGAAGGAGGATACGGTCATCCTTCCCCTGCTTAACGGGGCTGACATCTACCAGAGAATGCGAAGGCATATAGCAGCCGGCATCATTCTTCCCGGATGCATCTTCATCAGTTCAACAGTTACCGAACCCGGCACGGTGAAACATATTGGAGGGGCCGGAGCAGTAACCGCCGGATATGATCCGTCAAGAAAGGATTATGATCCTGAAGGGCTGGTAAAGCTGTTTGATGAAGCAAAGATTCCCTTCACCTGGCAGGATGATCCCCTGCCTGCAGTCTGGAAGAAATACCTTTTCATAGCTCCCCTTTCCTTAGTCACTGCGGTGACTGAAAAGACCTTTTCCGAGGTGCTTTCAGACTCAAAGCTTGTGAAGGATGTACGGGCAATCATGGAGGAAATCATCTCTTTGGCGCGCACCCAGGGGATTGAACTGGACAGCTCACTGATGGATGAGCATCTTGCTCAGGCAGCATCCTTCCCGCCGGAGACAAAAACCTCCTTCCAGAGGGATGTGGAATCGGGCTCTGGAAGAGATGAACGGGATATCCTCGGAGGCGCCATCATAAGAATGGGAGATGATTTGGGAATTGAGGTGCCCACAGCAACCAAATACTACCTGCAGCTTCCCCGATGAAATCCTTTCTCAAGGATGTGCTGATGTGCTCTCTGGGGGCCTACGGGGGCCCAGAGACGCATATCAGTGTGTTTATTGATATTTTAGTGGTAAAAAAAAAGTACCTCAGTGAAAAGGACTTGATAGAACTCACAGCACTGTGCAGCATCCTTCCCGGACCGACGAGCACCCAGGTCATCACTTCGGTTGGATACCGAACAGGGGGGCCCAAGCTTGCGATGCTAACCATGCTTGTCTGGTCCCTTCCTGTGCTTGTAATAATGACCCTACTCTCCTTTCTCTATCAGCTGCTCGCCCTCGGCAGCATCTCCTTTGACTTTTTGAGGTTTATCGGTCCCATGGCTGTGGGGTTTATTGCTGTCGCAGCGGTGAGAATTGGAAGAAAGGTTGTCACCGATGCACTTACCGCACTCCTGCTGGTGCTCAGTGCAGCTGCGACCTGGTTCATCCGCTCCCCCTGGATATTTCCTGCGGTTCTTATCGCCGCAGGGTCCGCAGCTTCTCTTCTGTCAGGTGAGAAGTCACAATGGAACCGAGTCAGCATATCACCTCCATGGAGATACCTGATACTCTTTCTTCTGCTGGCCGCAGGCACCCTTGCCGCAGCACTGCTGTTTGCCCATCCGCTGGTCCAAATCGCAGAGAACTTCTACCGATACGGATATCTGGTGTTCGGGGGCGGACAGGTAGTTGTACCGGTGATGCATACCGAACTGGTGCAGGTCAGTCAGTACATGACCAATGAAGAGTTTCTCACCGGGTACGGACTGGTACAGGGACTCCCCGGACCGATGTTCAGTTTTGCAGCCTATGCAGGAGGCATGGCAGCCCGGGGATCAACGGTCTTTATCCAGATACTCGGTGCAGCTGCAGGCGGCATCGGCATATTCCTCCCTGGACTGCTCCTGATATTCTTCGTCTATCCAGTATGGGAGTCACTCAAGCAGATAAGGGGCATCCAGACAGCCCTGAGGGGAATCACCGCCGCTGCAGGCGGCATGATTGCCGCCTCAGCCGTGGTGCTGATCCAGTCATCGGGAATCGGGATTTCCTCTATATCCGTGATGCTGCTTTCTGCCGCACTCCTTCTCTCCGGAAAGATCCCTGCTCCCCTCATTGTTGCCTTGATGCTCGTAATCGGGATGGTTCTGTAATCTGATTCCATATAATGGATATACAGATATTTTTCCCTGTCCGTTCTTGGAGTTACTCAGTATATATACTGCACCAGGGGCTTTTCTATCTGCCGCACCTCTACCGCCTCAAGCTTCGGTGCAGTATAGGAATCACCCGTCCAGGGGTCCTCATAAAAAACTGAAGCAACTCTACCAGTTACCCGTACCCAGGAATCCTGCTTAAAGGCTTCACCATCCTCATATACAGTAAAAATCGATGTATAGAGGGCATCCATAACACAGCAGTCAACCAGCAGCCTGCCTACCAGAAACTGTTCAGGTGAAAAATTGTCATGTCTGAATATAAAACCGTCAATTGATACAAGCCTGCCCTCATAGCGCTCCAGGTTCTCCCTCATATCTTGAATAACCGCAGCATAGAATGCCAGATCTACTTCAAATACTTCTCCTGGTGCAGTATCTTCAATCGAGGGCATTACCG
>PWNW01000345.1 GCA_003557605.1 Spirochaetaceae bacterium | reverse complement strand
GCAAGCAGCTCCCCGGCCTGGTATCCCGCAATGCCTGCCCCGATGACCCGTCCGGTCTTCTTGTCAAACAGCACCTTGGTGACCCCGTTCTGCTTTCCAGCAGAAAGGGCTCTGCCGCTTGCCTGCCAGGGGACTGTTCCCTTGGTGCAGGCAATTCCCTGCTGTTTCGCTTCCTTCTCGGTAAGGCCCATCCATGCGACCTCCGGATGGGTATATGCCACCGACGGGATGGTCATGGGCGCATAGGATGAAGGAAGCCCGGCAATGACCTCCGCCGCAACCCGTCCCTGGTATGCCGCCCGGTGGGCAAGCATGGGAGCTCCGGTGACGTCCCCGACGGCAAATATATGCTTCACATCGGTACGGAGGAAATCATCCACGGTGATCACTCCCTGGCGGTCATGCTCCAGGCCTGCACGCTCAAGGTCCAGCAAATCACCGTTGGCCCTTCTCCCCACGGACACAAGCAGTGCATCAGCTTCAAGGTATTCAGGAGCCTTGCCTCCTTCCAGCATCACCTTCAGTGCACGCTTCAGGGGCTTCACCTCCGTCACCTTGGTACCCAGGTATATGCCCTCATACCGGGCCTTCATCTCCTTCATCAGGGGCTTCACCAGGTCTGCATCGGCAGCGGGGATAATCTGATCGGTCATCTCCACCACCGTGATCTTTGAACCTAGAGCATGGTACACCTCGGCCATTTCCAGGCCGATAATCCCTCCCCCGAGTATCACCAGGTGTTTGGGGATGTTTTTCAGTTCCAGCGCATCGGTGGAATCCCATACCCTCGGGTCATCCCGGGGAATCATGGGAAGCTCAATGGACCGTGAACCCGCAGCAATGATGCAGTACTCAAAACGCACCTGGTCCCCCGTGGAGAGCTGCAGGGTGCGGCTGCCAAGGAATTTCCCTTCCCCAGTGATGACCCTGACCTTCCGTGCCTTTGCCAGTCCCTCGGCTCCCTTGGCAAGGGTGCTGACCACCCGGTCCTTTGATGCCCTGAGCTTCTCAATGTCGATCTGGGGTTCGCCGAAGCGTATCCCCGAAGACTCCGCCGCACGGGCCTCCTGAATCACCTCTGCTGCATGCAGCAGATGCTTCGACGGGATGCATCCCCAATGGAGGCACACCCCCCCGATGGAGGGATTCCGCTCAATGATTACCACCTGCTTTCCCAGGTCCGCTGCGCGGAACGCAGCAGTGTACCCTCCGGGTCCTCCCCCGAGAACCGCAACTTCAGTCTCTATGATGTCAGCCATACTTCTCACCCCCCGGTTACAGCATCACCCGTCGGATATCTCCGAGCAGCATGCTTAGGTACGCAGCAAACCGCGCCCCCATGGCCCCGTCGATAATCCGATGGTCATAGGATATTGAAAAGGGAAGCACCTTTCTCGGTACAAAATTCTGCTTCTCTTCATCCCATTTCGGCTGGATCTCAATCTTCGACAGCCCGAGGATCGCAGCCTCCGGTGCGTTGATGATCGGGGTGAATCCAATTCCCCCGATGCCCCCCAGACTCGATATGCTGAAGCTGCCTCCCTGGATGTCGTCGGGCTTCAGTTTCCCCTCCCTGGCACGTCCGCTGAGCTCCCCCAGCTGCCGGGTTATTTCCCCGATGCTCAGCCGGTCCGCATGCTTGAGCACCGGCACCACCAGACCCTGGGGCGTATCAACCGCTATGCCGATATTCCAGTAGCGCTTTTTAATAATCCGCTCGCCGGACCGGTGGAGGGAGGAATTGAACTCCGGGTACTCCTTCAATGCCCGGATGACCGCAGGAATGACAAAGGAGAGTATTGAGTGCTTCTCTCCCTGCTCCTTCAGCTTTCTGCGGAATGACTCCAGCTCGGTGACGTCAGCCTGCTCATAGTGGGTCACATGGGGAATCCCGTTCCAGCTCCGGTGGATATGGGGACCTGATATCTTCTGGATGCGGGTCAGCTCCTGCTGCTCAATCTCACCGAACTGTGAAAAGTCAATCTCGGGAACCTGGGGCAGCGCCGCAGCAGGCCCGGCTTCCATGGTCTGCTTCACATACTGCTCCACATCCTCGGTAAGGATCCTGCCCTTCACGCCGGTCCCTGCAACCTTCGACAGGTCAACCCCCACCCTGCGGGCAAACTGGCGGGTTGAGGGTGATGCATGCATCACCGAACCTGCCGGCTGCCGGTTCACCGGCACTTCCCGGGGCTTCGGCTCTTCAGGCGCCTCAGGCCCCGGGGATGTTTCCGGTTCTTCTTCCTCCTGCGCCTTTTCTTCCGGCTGCTGCGCTGTTTCGGCCTGCTGTTCCTGGGCCTCAATCACGGCAATCTTGTCGCCCTGGGAGACCGTATCACCCTCCTTCACCAGGACCTCAAGGACCGTGCCTCCCTGGGAGGCCGGTACATCCATCACTGCCTTTGCGCTCTCCAGTGATATCAAGGGGTCGTCTGCTGAAATCTCGTCTCCCTGCTGTATATAGACATCAATCACCGGCACATCGGTGAAATCCCCGATATCAGGTACTTCCAAGGTTATCTTTGCCATGCTGCCTCCTCCCTAGGCCCTCAGGGGGCTCTGCTTGTCTGAGGGGATCTCGAGCTTCTTCACTGCCTTCTGCAGGTGTTCAGCAGACATTGCTCCCTCTGCAGTCAGCCCCTGCAGCGCCGCAAGGGCTATCCAGTTCCGGTCCACCTCAAAGAAGCTTCTCAGGTTCTCCCTCAGGTCGCTTCGGCCGAATCCGTCGGTCCCCAGGATCGTCACATGCTCAGAGGGGATCAGCCTCCGGATCTGCTCAGGATATGCCCGAACATAGTCGGTGCTGATCACCGCAGGCCCAGTATGCTTCTCCATAGCCGCCGTTACATAGGGGACCTTGGGCTTCTCCCCCGGGTGGGTCAGGTTCCACCGTTCAGCTTCAATCCCGTCGCGGTGCAGCTGGTTGATCCCAGGGATGCTGCAGATGTCCGAGTCAACGTCAAAGCGGTCTTTAAGGATCTCTCCTGCGGCAATCACCTCACGCAGAATGGTGCCGCTTCCCATCAGCTGCACCTTCAGTCTGCTCTTGGGATCAGCAGCCTTGAACAGGTACATCCCCGCAAGAATCCCCTCCTCAGCCCCTTCAGGCATCGCCGGATGCTGATAGTTCTCGTTCATCAGGGTGATGTAGTAGAATATGTCCTCCCGGTCCCGGTACATCCGCTCCATCCCCTTCTGGATGATCACCCCGAGCTCATAGGAAAATGCAGGATCATAGGACAGGCAGTTCGGCACCGTTGAGGCGGCGAGCAGCCCGGTACCGTCCTGGTGCTGCAGCCCCTCGCCGTTGAGGGTGGTGCGTCCGGCGGTGGCGCCCATGAGAAATCCCCTGGCCCTGCTGTCGGCGGCAGCCCAGATGAAATCTCCGATGCGCTGGAACCCGAACATGGAGTAGAAGGTATAGAAGGGAATCATATGGACCCCGTACTGGGCGTGGGCGGTCCCTGCGGCAATCCATGACGACACCGCCCCCGCCTCGGAGATGCCCTCCTCCAGGATCTGGCCCTTCGCATCCTCCCGGTACCACATGATCTCCTTGGAGTCCTGGGGCTCGTAGAGCTGTCCGGCGGGAGCGTAGATGCCCAGCTGCCGGAACATACCCTCCATGCCGAAGGTCCTTGCCTCGTCGGGGATGATCGGAACAATATGATTCCCGATCTGCTTGTCCTTTGCCAGCTTGTTCAGCAGCCTGACGAAGGCCATCGTTGTTGAAATCTGCCGTTCCCCGGAGGACTCCAGAGTCTGGGAGAAAGCATCCAGCCCAGGCACCTCCAGGGGAGGTGCTTCGTCCTTCCTTGAGGGGACCGGCCCTCCCAGGGCCTTGCGCTGCCGCTGGACAAACTGATCTTCAGGGCTCCCCTCGGGCAGGGTAATAAACGGCAGCTGCTCCAGCTGCTCATTCTTCAGCGGGACCTGGTAGTGGTCCCGGAAGGCGGTGAGGGAATCAAGGTCCATGGTCTTCTGGTTGTGGGTCGCCATAGCGGCATCCCCGCTCTTGCCCATGCCGTATCCCTTGACGGTCTTCACCAGCAGCACCGTAGGTGCGCCGGTATGGTTCACCGCAGCATGGAAAGCAGCATAGATTTTCCTGGGGTCATGGCCTCCCCTGGTCATCTGCCACAGGTCGTTGTCGGAATAGTCCTTCACCAGAGCTTCAAGTTTTTCATCCCCCCCGAAGAGCTTCTCACGAAGGTATTCAGGGCCCCGTGCCCTGATGGTTTGGAAGTCCCCGTCCACCAGGCCTGAAAGGCGCCTCATCAAGACCCCGTCAGCATCGCGGGAAATCAGGTCGTCCCATTCGCTTCCCCAGATCACTTTTATTACATTCCAGCCGGCGCCGCGGAACCGGCCCTCCAGCTCCTGGATGATCTTTCCGTTTCCCCTCACCGGTCCGTCGAGCCGCTGGAGGTTGCAGTTCACCACAAATATGAGATTATCGAGCTGTTCCCGTGCCGCCAGAGAAATTGCTCCCAGGGATTCAGGCTCATCCGATTCCCCGTCCCCCATAAACACCCAGACCTTCCGGTCCCCGGCATCAGCCAATCCCCGGGCTTCCATGTACCTCATAAACCTCGCCTGGTGCACCGCAGTCATGGGACCGATGCCCATGGACACCGTAGGAAACTGCCAGAATCCCGGCATCAGCCATGGATGGGGATAGGAGGGAAGACCCCTGCCTCCGGTTTCCTGGCGGAAATGATCCAGCTGCTCTTCAGTAAGCCTCCCCTCGATAAAAGCACGCGCATAGATGCCTGGGGATGAATGTCCCTGGAAGAACACCAGGTCAGAACCGTGCTCTGCATCAGGCCCCCGAAAGAACCAGTTGAATCCCACCTCGTAGATTGCCGAAGCCGAGGCATAGCTGGCGATATGCCCACCCAGGCCCTTTCCGTCCTTGTTTGCCCGGGCCACCATGGCCATGGCGTTCCACCGCACATAGGCGGCCACGTTGCGGGCTAAAAATGAGTCCTCCTCGGGAATCTTTGCGGACCGCTCCGGAGGTATGGTATTTGAATACGGTGATATTATCCCGGGGGAGGTGGAGACACCCTTTCCTCGTGCCCGGTTGGTAAGCTCCCGAAGCAGGAAGTCAGCCTTGTCGGCCCCTTCGTGTTCGATGACCCCGTCAAGCGATTCCAGCCAGTCAACGGTCTCCTGCGGATCCTTGTCATGGAAATACTCATTCATGGGAAGCCCCTCCATAGGTTTAATACTAGCTTTTCACTAATATACTAACAAATCACTGATGAGAGAACACTGATGAGACAAGTATATCATAGGGATTTGAAGTTCGGTACCAGGCATCTCCCCATGTGATCACCTGATACGGGGCATACGCTGTTTCTGCAGCTGACAGGAAACTACAGCAGTGAGATTCCCTGCTCCCGGCACTGGGCTTCAACATCCTTCGGCCAGATGCTTACCTGCACCTCTCCGATATGGCGCCTGCACAAGAGCAGCATGCTCATCCGTGACTGCCCGATGCCTCCTCCCACAGAGAGGGGCAGCTGGTCATTGAGAAGCATCCGGTGCCAGGGAAGCTGCAGCCGATCCTGGGCTCCGGAGATCTCCAGCTGCCTGACCAGGGCATCACGGTCCACCCTGATGCCCATGGAGGAGAGCTCAAAGGCCCGCTCAAGCACGGGATTCCATACCAGAATGTCCCCGTTGAGGCCTGCGGTCCCCTCCTCGTTGGGAGTGCTCCAGTCGTCGTAGTCAGGGGCCCTCCGGTCATGGACCGTCTTGTCGCTGAGCTCTCCTCCAATCCCGATCAGGAACACCGCGCCATACTCGCGGCAGATGAGGTTCTCCCGCTCCTTCGCCGGAACTCCGGGGAATCTCTTCAGCAGCTCCTGGCTGTGGATAAAGGTTATCTCCTCCGGCAGGTCAGGCTTCACCCCGAACTCATTGAAGATATCATCCTCGACGGCACGCATCACCCGGTAGATGGACCTCACAATCTCCTTCAGGTACCCAAGGTTCCGCTGCCGGGGCAGTATCACCTGCTCCCAGTCCCACTGGTCCACGTACACCGAGTGGATCCCCGTGCGGAGATTCTCTTCGTCGGGCCTCAGGGCATTCATATCAGTATAGAGTCCCCGCCCGTGCTCAATTCCGTACTGCGCCAGGGCCAGGCGCTTCCACTTTGCCAGGGAATGAACAATCTCGCAGGTGGTGCCGGGCACGTCCAGGACCTTGAAGGATACGGGACGTTCAGTCCCGCTTAGATTGTCCTGTATTCCCGAATCCTTGCTGACAAACAGAGGAGAGGAGACCCGGCAGAGCCTCAGCTCCTGCGCCAGGGCATCTTCAAACCGGCGTTTGAGAAAAAGAATTGCCTGTTCAACTTCCAGTACCGACAACGGCCGTGTAATCATCATACATCTTCCTGCTTTTCTGAAGTTTCAACGGCCTGTGCAATCAGGCCGGCATACAGCTGTGCACCCCTGGTGTTGAGATGCACTCCGTCTATGGTCAGTTCAAGCTCGCGCTTTTCGCTGATGCTCATGCTCCCGTTTGGGAGCTTTGCCAGCAGGCTGTCAAGCAGCACATCCTTCACCGAACGGGTCCGGTAGTCCCTGCCTCCGTCCTGAAGCACCAGGTCAAACTCCCGGCCTACATCAATGAGCCGGACATCAGTACCCTGAACTGCAGCACGTATTTGGCTGTTGTATTCACGGCGCAGCCGGTCAGTGGGGGAATCGGGGTTCTCATTGACGCAGCTGAGGGTCAGCACCCAGAACCGTCCCCGGTAGAGGCTTCTAATCTCCTGCAGCTGCCTGGCAAAGCACTCCCCGAAGCGGCTGCACTCGGCCACCGGTACGCTTCCCCGCTTTTCCAGCAGCAGGGAGAATGTCCGGAAGCTTGCTCCCAGGTCCATAAAGGACGGAAGGATGATGTCGTTGTGTCCCGCCTGAAGAAACAGCAGCTCCACGTCGTCATGCTTCTTGAGGTACTTCTTCAGCCTTCCGGTGATGCCCAGCAGAGTATCCCCCCCAAGCCCGAGATTCACTGCCTTGATACGGGGACACCGCTTCTGCACCAGCTTCAGGTAGCTGTCGCCGGTAATTCCCTCTGTTATGCTGTCGCCTGCAAAGACTGTTTTCATCAAAGCCATACTACCCGCATCGGCACAGAATTGTCCAGAGTTCACTGCGCATCAGAGTGCTTTCGGTGCTTCCCTGCCCTGGTGATGTACCTGACATCGGGGTCCACCTCCCCGTATATCAGGCAGATGAGGATTGATTCAGCAAAGGAGAATATCAGGAGAAGGATCACGATCCGGGAAAGAAATATGGGTTCGACAAAAAAGGAAATCACGAAGAGCACATAGATGGCCACCCCTGCGGCCCGAAACAGGTTGGTGTGGAGAAAATGGAACCGTCCGAACTTCACCGCCGTCAGCACCAGGTAGACAATTCCCAGCATCAACAGCACCGCGAGCAGCACCACATGCTCCTGTGATATCCTGGGAATGCGCCATACCAGAAACAGTGCTGTGGAAAAGTTGAAGGCGATGTCGGCAACGGAGTCAAGAAACTGTCCGGTCCTGGTGACCAGCCCCATTCTTCGGGCAATAAGCCCGTCAGCCATGTCGGTCATTCCCGCCAGCATGTAGAGCACCAGGAAGACGGTAATGCGCTCCAGGAAGAACAGCAGATAGAGCACCGGCAGCAGGACTATCCTGGAAAGGGTCAGCAGGTTGGGAAGGAGCTTGAGCTCCCGGAAATCAATCATGGACGTATCATATACGTGAAACTTCTGGTTGACAAGAGATTTACTCCGCAAGGCTGAATACGGCTTTTCTCTCCTCCACGGAG